>JBBSPQ010000076.1:0-7593 GCA_038258585.1 Pseudomonadales bacterium | reverse complement strand
CGTTGAGCGGAGTGCTTATTGTCAGGACGGCAACGGCTCAGGCGCAATGTTTTGCGGCGGTCTTTCCAGGGTCATGGGGCCAAACCGCCCAGCTCTGTAGTCGTTGATTAATAGTTCAGAGACTTTATGCCAATCGATATCCTTATCCTTTCGGATACACCCCCGCTGAATCGCCAACTCACGCAAGAACCCGTCACCTGTGTCAGGCAACGGCGATATCTTGTAGCGCTCCGAGACCTGCTTCGGGAACTGATCCACCAGCATCTGCGCCGCAAACAACGCCACGTCTGTGAACTCGATAGCGGTGCTGCGAATTGCACCCGAAAGTGCCAATCGATACGCCGTAATCTGATCTTCGAACTTCGGCCATAGCACACCAGGCGTATCCACCAGATACCAGTTACCATTCAGCTTTACCCGCTGCTGACCCTTGGTGATCGCAGGCTCATTACCCGTTTTGGCGACCTTCTTGCCGAGAATCTGGTTCATGATGGAAGACTTGCCCACATTGGGAATGCCCACGATCAGAATCTGCTGCTTCTTGTTGTCCTTTTTCCAGGACCTTAGGCTATCAAGATCAGCATTACCTGTTGCTTGAGGTGAGCGCAGCACAGGCGTGTTTGCATTAGCTTTTTTCACAAGCCTTTGGCATAGATGGACAACGTCGGAGGCTTCTATGCGCTTTTCCTTGGCACTGGTGGCGGCAAAGGACAGAGGATCACTGTTGAAGTAATCCAACCACTCCTTGGTGATGTGTGGGTTAGCCAAATCCGCCTTGTTGAGAATACGCAGGCAGGGCCTGTCCTTGCGCATGTTCTTCAACATTGGGTTTGAACTTGATTGAGGCATGCGCGCATCCAAGACTTCAACGACCACATCAATGTCCTTAATGATCGCGGCCATTTCCTTGTTGGCCTTGTGCATATGTCCGGGATACCAAGAAATTGCCATGTCTGTATTGAGCCTAAGTGAAAGGAGGGATGCAAAAAGAGCGCGAATTCTACCTTGAATGGACCTTGTTGGCATCCGCGGATGGTTGCATTAGCCTTGCTGAAAGATGAAACTGCCCGCATCGGGGTGCTGAAACCCACGAATTCATACCAAAGGTGTAGTTGAAATGAGCATACAGGCAGCAATCGAGGACCATTTGCGTACTGGAATTCCCGGCAGCCACTTGGAGGTTCTTAACGAAAGTCATATGCACAGCGGGCCAGCAACCGAGTCGCATTTCAAAATTACTGCCGTCAGTCCAAATTTTGAAGGCGTGTCTGCAGTCAAAAGACACCAGACGGTATATCAGCTTCTGGCGCACGAACTGCGCTCAGGGGTGCATGCGTTGGCACTACATCTCTACACGCCCGCTGAGTGGGAACGAAAGAATGCCTCCGCTCCCCGGTCTCCTGATTGCATGGGAGCAAAGCATTAAACAAGAGTCATTAAACATACAGGCCCGATCCGTAAAGAGCCGCAAGTAGAATTAGGTCTTACAAGCAAATCCTCGGAATGCTCGTTGTTTGCGTTCTAATGTGGTTTCGGGTAACTTCCGGCTGCGTCAATCTGGCGCCAGCCGCAAATTTATTGCTGAAGGGCTACTGAAATTAATGCTGAAATTTTTCGCTTTTAACAAAATGACAAACCTTGTTCGTTTCTATGCGGCAGTAATACTGGTGTTTTTGGTCGCTGCGATGGTAGTGACGTCCCGTCAAAACTCTGAAGAAATTGCTGAAGGCCCAGAGCAAGGCAGCGAGGAAACTTTCGTCAGCGAGCTACCCGATTTTGACGCCATTACCGATGTGGAAGTGAAAAAACAGAGTTTCTTTGGATTTTTGCGTCAGTACGTCGAGCGGGAGAATGTCCGCATACTCGAAGAACGTGTGCGGTTGGTTGAATTTTCCGGAATTCTGGAAACCGGCGCTGACCTGAGCCAAACAGAACAGCGTGCTTTGGACGCTATTGCCAAAGAATACCGTCTCGAGGACAGTGAGCTGTCGAATGACGATCTCGTTGAGGAATTGGTGATTCGTGTAGACGTGATTCCGGTTTCATTGGTTTTGGCACAGGCAGCGACAGAATCGGCGTGGGGAACATCCCGTTTTGCTCGTGAAGGCAACAATATCTTTGGGCAGTGGTGTTTCGATGAAGGCTGCGGTCTTGTGCCGGGACGCAGAGCCGATGATAAGAGTCATGAGGTCAGAGCCTTCGCTTCTATCGATGCCTCAGTGCGAGGCTATTTTCGTAACCTCAATACCAACTCTAGTTACGCTTATTTCCGCGAGCTGCGCGCCCAGATGCGGATTCAGGACAAATCGCTGGATTCCATGATGCTTGCATCGGGCTTACGTCGTTACTCTGAACGCGGTCACATCTACGTCACGGAAGTGCAGGACATCATTCGTATCAATGGCCTGCTTTCCAACGATACGCCCAGTTAATCTCTATACCTTGCTCAGTCCTGATTAGTTTGGGTTGAGCGCGTCCAATCCTTCGAGTACCAATAAAAACGTCCTCTCAAATCCTTATCAGGTGCCGTACACAGATAACGAAATCGTCGGCTGTTAAATGTCTGCGCCGGGGTTATTCGCACTCGCCCCGCCTCTTGATCGAGCCATTCCATCTGCATCGGTTGACTGCCAGCGTAGCAGCCAATCTGACGAAAATTGAAGTTCCCGGTAGCAAACTGCAACGTCACCGACGGATTTGTCTCCGTCGTGATTGGTGTCTCTGGGTCCACTTGCAGTACGTGGAAAGAGAGCGCCTGCACTTTTTGCTTAAAGTCGTTGAAATCGGTGTAGCTGCCTCCGAACGGGAAACGCGGCAGTGCCAAAAAATCCGAATTGAATCCCAATGCGCCAGACTGCTGGCCCAACCCCATAAAACCCTCCTGCGCGAGCATACCCTTGACCGCCAGATCGTACTCCCCGTATGGGTAGGCCATGAAGTGATGATCCTGGCCGGTTTCCTGTTCAATCTCTGCCTGTGCCTGCAGCAGTTCGGCGCGAAATCTTGCTACACGGTCGTGCTCACTCTCGTCCGCTTCTCCATCAATCATGTGCGGATGGTTCACCATATGGTTGGCAATGGTGACACCTGCATCGGCCATTTCCTTGATTTGTGCCCAAGTCATGTAGCCATTCAGGTGATCGTTGATAGGTTGAGTGTTGATGAATACTGTAAAAGGGAAACCATACTCCTGCAGCATGGGAAAGGCCGTGTCGAAAATGGAGGTATAGCCGTCATCAAAGGTAATGGCAACAGTCTTGTCGGGCACCTGTTGACGATTTTGCAGCGCGGTTAACAGCTCAGGCAGTGCCATCACGTTGAAGCCATCATTTTTCAGGTGTTCCATCTGCTCGCGGAATTTGTCCGGCGCGACGCTGGTTGACTCGGGCGTGCTGGTGGAGATGTGGTGGTACAGAACAATGGTGGCATGTTCAGCAGCGCTCACGTAACTAGTGGCGGCGCACATAAGACTAAGCCCGCAGTGACGGAGCGAATTTGTAATGAAATTGGGTCGGGGTTTTATGCAGGCAACAGGTTTCATGAGTCTCGGCTATCGGGTATGAAAGGCGGTTATTCTGAAGGATAGACCGAGTGCAGACAACTGGCGAAACTGTCTATAACAGTCAAGTTTCACTATAATGCCGGCCTTTAGAGACTAAGAGGAAAGAATGTGGAAGCGGATGTGATGTATCAGGGTAAAGCCATGACGTTGGTTCGCTTGGAGTCGGGCGTGGGACACTTGTGCTTCGATATGCAGGATTCTTCAGTGAACAAGTTCAACCGCTTGATGCTGGCCGAGCTCAAAGACGCCATAGCCGTCGCCGCAGCCAGCGATCTGACTGGCTTGATCTGCACCAGTGCCAAAAGTTCCTTCATCGTTGGAGCCGACATTGGCGAATTTCCCTCCCTTTTCAAACTCACAGAGCTCGAATTAGCCCAATGGTGTCTTGACAGCAATTCCATCTTCACGGCTCTGGAAGAGCTTTCCATTCCTACCGTTAGCGCGGTGTCAGGTGTGGCACTGGGAGGTGGGTTCGAATTCTGTCTGGCGACAGACTATAGAATTGCCACTGCCAACGCCCGCTTTGGTTTTCCTGAAGTCGGACTCGGTATCTGTCCAGGCTTCGGTGGAACAGTGCGAGGGCCGCGAGTCATGGAGCTTAGCTCTGCCGTTGAATGGATCTGTTTCGGAAAACAGCAGTCTGCCGAGCTGGCACTCAGCGCGGGGGCCATAGACGCGATTACCGAGCCTGAAATGCTAATGGAAGCCGCCATTGACTTGATCGCACACGCACGTGACGATCAGAATGCTTTTGCTGCGCTCAAAGCTCAGAAGCGAGCTCCCGTAAATCGGACGCTAATAGATGTATCCAACATTATTGAAGCGACTCAGCAGACACTGGACGCAGACAAACGCAACCGCAACCCTGCGCCAGTGCGAGTCGCGCGGGAATTGGCGAATAGCGCGTTTTTGAACCGTGACGAGGCATTGAAGGTTGAACAAGATCTGTTCGTCGATCTGGCGCGCAGTGAAATTGCCGGCAACCTGACACAGATATTCCTCAATGACCAATGGCTGCGTCAGCAAAACCGCAAGCTGATCAACTCGGCAACCCCGGTAGCACGTGCCGCTGTGCTTGGTGCCGGTATCATGGGTGGTGGAATCGCTTATCAATCGGCGCTGAAGGGCGTGCCTGTGGTCATGAAAGACATCGCCCAACAAGGGCTTGATGCAGGCCTCAATGAGGCTTCACAGCTTCTGCAAAAGCAAGTCAGCAAGGGTCGACTGAGCGAAGATAAAGCAAAATCGGTACTGTCCTCCATCCAACCAACCTTGGAATACGACGAACTCCAACATGTGGATATTGTGATTGAAGCCGTTGTGGAAAATCAGCGCGTTAAACAGGCAGTTCTTGCGGAAGCCGAAGCACTGCTCAGTGAAACAGCCGTTTTAACATCCAACACATCTACAATATCGATTACGGCGCTGGCAACAGCGCTGAAAAATCCGGAGCGGTTCTGTGGCATGCATTTCTTCAACCCGGTGCCGCTAATGCCCTTGGTTGAGGTAATCCGAGGCAAAGACAGCAGTGAGGAAACCATTGCTACGACAGTGGTGTACGCTCAGAAACTTGGCAAGACGCCAATTGTCGTGAACGATTGCCCCGGCTTTTTGGTTAACCGCATTTTGTTTCCCTATTTCGGCGCCTTCTCGCAATTGGTGCGCGATGGCGCAGATTTCCGCCAGATCGATGCCGCAATGGAGGCTTTCGGTTGGCCCATGGGGCCAGCCTGGTTGCTGGACGTGGTCGGAATCGATACCGCTGTGCATGCACAAGCTGTAATGGCTGAAGGTTTTCCAGATCGCATGGACTATGGCTTCAAAAGCGTCATGGACATTCTTTTTGACGCCGGACATTACGGACAGAAGACAGGATCGGGGTTTTATCGCTATGAAAAAGACAACGATGGTCGATTGAACAAGGTTGTCGACGACAAGACAATGGAGCAATTGGAGATTGAAAGTGCCGCTTACACGGATTTCAGTCCCGAAGAAATTGTGTCGCGAATGATGGTGCCACTGTGTCTGGAAACGGTCCGTTGCCTGGAAGATGGCATCGTTTCCAGCCCGATAGAGGCTGATATGGGATTGGTGCTGGGACTTGGCTTTCCCACATTCCGTGGCGGTGCGCTTCGTTCCATCGACTTTATGGGAGCCCGAGAATTCTGCGCGCTTGCCGATCGTCTTGCCGAGCTAGGACCACTTTACAGGCCCACTCAGGGTCTGCGCGAAATGGCCACGACCGACAGGAAATTTTACGAATGACAGTACAATTGGAGTCTGGATTGAATACCGAACCGCGCAGCATTGCGTTCAAACCTGCAGAAAGTGATGAATTAAAAAATCAGCGGCTACTGAACCGCAGTCACAAGAATCTTCGTCGTGATGTTGGCAGAGCCATTGTCGACTACAACATGATCGAGGAAGGTGACTACATTATGGTGTGCCTGTCCGGTGGCAAGGACTCCTACACCATGCTCGATATTCTCCTGAGCATGCAGAAGCACGCACCAATTAATTTTCGCATGATCGCTGTGAATCTTGATCAGAAACAACCGGGTTTCCCCGAACACGTTTTGCCTGAGTATTTGCGCCAGTTGGGGGTCGAGCATCACATCATCGAGCAGGACACATACTCGATCGTGAAAGAAAAAACGCCGGAAGGAAAGACTTTCTGCGGTTTATGTTCGCGCTTGCGACGCGGCAGTCTTTATAGTTACGCAAAAAAAATCGGAGCCACCAAAGTAGCGTTGGGTCATCATCGTGAAGACATCGTGGAAACCATGTTCCTCAATATGTTCTTCGGTGGTACGTTGAAAGCGATGCCGCCAAAGCTGTTAAGTGATGATAAACAGAACATCCTGATTCGCCCGCTTGCCTCCTGTAGCGAGCAGGAGATCACCCGTTATTCTAAGTTGCGCGGATTTCCGATTATCCCATGTAATTTGTGTGGGACGCAGGAGAATATGCAGCGTCGCACGATCAAGGAAATGCTCAAACAGTGGGATAAAGAGTATCCGGGCAGAGTAGAGAGCATCTTCCGCAGCATTGCTAACGTGTCACCCTCGCAATTGGCCGACACCAAACTGTTTCCGTTCACAACGCTGCAGACAATCACAGAAGAGTCACCACAGATCGACTGCGTGAATCTCCTCTAACAGCGACACAAATATGGATATCCCTTATCAACAGCTGTCAGAAGATACCTTGACCTCCTTGCTCGAAGAGTATGCAAGCCGCGAAGGAACAGACTATGGCGAGGTGGTCTATTCGCTTGAACAGAAAGTGAAGATGTTGAGAAAACAGCTGGAAAGAGGGGACATTGGTATTACTTTCGATGCCCAAACGGAGAGCTGTTCTTTAATAAATCTTCGCGGCTGAGTTCTAGACATCCTCGAGACAACGACCGAGACGAGTAGCACAGAATGATCGAAACCGACAAAAGCAGCAACGACACCATCAAGGTGAATACGCATCTTGATGCCTGCGGACTGTTTTGTCCGGAACCGGTCATGATGCTTCACAACAAAATAAGAGATATGGCGCAGGGTGATGTCCTGAAACTTGTGGCAACCGATCCATCAACGACACGCGATGTCCCAAAGTTTTGCTTGTTCCTCGGACATGAATTGCTACAGAAATCTGAAAGGGAAGGTAAGTACGTTTATCTGATTCGGAAAAAGTAGATGTCCACCGCACCTCTAAATCGACCTGTTTTCCTTGTAGATGCTTCTATCTATATATTTCAGGCCTACTTCTCACCAAATCTAGAAATTATCGCTGACGATGGACGCGACATCAGCGCGCTATATGGTTTCGCGCAGTTTCTGCTGCGATTCCTTCGCCAGGCACGCCCTCAACATCTCGCCATCGCCTTCGACGAAAGCCTTTTCTGCGGATTCCGACACACGCTCTATCCCGAATACAAATCCAACCGGATACTGCCGGATGAAGACCTTGCCAGACAATTGCACGCCTGCGCCGATTTATGTCGAGCGCTGGGCATACAGGCATTTAGCAGCAAGATGTAT
>JBBSPQ010000075.1:0-7614 GCA_038258585.1 Pseudomonadales bacterium | reverse complement strand
TAAAAAATTCCTCCTCGCGATTCTCCCTGCAACTCATTGCAATCAAGAAATCCTACAAAACTTAATAAAAACAGAGGCATAAATTTCTGGCACGACCATTGCTAGCTCCTGTGTGTGAAACATTGAAAAATTCAAAAAGGTGAGGTGAATTATGAAAATCAAAGTTAAAGCAATCGCTCTTGGTTTAGCGCTGGCAACATTTTCTTCAACGCAGGTATTGGCGGCGGAGTGGGAAGGTCAGGCAATGGATGCATGGATCGACGGTAAACTGGAAACCTCTTATCTGTTAAACACAGAGCTGAATAATTTCAAAATCGACACGGCGGTAAACGGCGGAGCAGTGACTTTGACAGGTACTGTTGCGACAGATACTCACAAGGATTTGGCAGGGGAGATCGCCCATAATCTGAATGGTGTTACCACCGTTAACAACATGCTTACGATCGGCGAGTCGGATTACATGATGGATGCAAATTCCAAGAAGTTCAGCACATCATTCTTCGACATGACCACGACTGCTCGTTTGAAGGCGAACTTCGCTGTCAACACAGAGCTGAGTGCCACTGACATCAATATCGATACGAATGATGGTGTCGTTACACTGGAAGGTAAGGCTGATTCCGATGCAGCTAAACAGCTGGCAGAAGAGATCGCAGAAGGTTATGAACACGTTACCCGTGTAAATAACAACTTGGTGGTCAGCCGCTAAGTTGCATTGAGCATTATACGAAAAAACCACAATTTGATTACTATAGCAACAAGGAGAAGCGATATGACCACCAAGGTACTTTCAGCAAGTTCAGTTTCAAAGAACAGTGTTAAAAACGCAGCCGGTGACGACCTCGGAAAAATCGAGGATATCATGTTGGATCTCAGTAGTAGCAGGGTAGCTTACGCGGTGCTGTCCTTTGGTAGCATCCTCGGAATGGGCGGAAAGTATTTCGCAATTCCTTGGGAAGCTCTAACTATTGACACCAGCGACCACACGTTTCTTCTCAATGCGTCTAAGGAAACTTTGGAAAATGCTCCAGGTTTTGACAAGGATAACTGGCCTAATATGTCCGACGTGACATGGGGTGGTAAAGTCTATTCACATTACGGGTATAAGCCGTACTGGTAAGGAACAAGGACGCGCGGATTTTGTTCCGCGATCCATGGATGGTGCAAGGGCGGTAATAAACTGTAAAGTTTACTACTGCCCTTTCTAATTATTGGCCTTTTAGTTTCTTTAACATTCTGTTGAAATCTTTGTCATATTTCTTTGCGAGATTTTTCTTTTGAGGGTCAGTAAGAATCTTTCCTGAGATTTGAAAAAACTTTGTCTCCTCTTCCTTCAAATGGTGATTGACTTTTTTTGAGAGCTTGCGTGCGCTGACAAGCCAGCCACGACTTGAGGGAGGTTGCTTCTGCAAGTCTTCAACCAGTTCATCCATTTCGTGGTGCTCGGACAATGCGTGTCGTGACGAGTCCAGCCCCATATCGTCGAAGATGATCTGAGCGTACAGAAATCTCTCCTCTGCCGCAGCGTGCGCAGCCAATTCTATAGTGAGGTCTTTGAACAGAATTTCGCGACGTTCGTCTGGGTGAGAGCGCAAAAGTTTTCGGCATAACGAGCGCTGCCTTTCGTGGGATTCCCTGAGTGAGTCATAGATCGTATTCATTGAATCAGTCCTGTCTGTAAATGATTTCGTCAGAAACTAAAAAGTCCAATTCTTATGAAAGAATTGGACTTTTTAGAACTGCATTCTTGCGTAATGCTCTATTTTCGGAAGAACGCCATAAATGCACCAGCAACTACTGCAGCAGCGCCACCGATGATGAACCACATAGTTCCATCCGTGAAGCGACCAGTGAGCCCTTCGGTTAATTGATCCCCTACTGACTGTGAGGATTGCACTCCAAAGTAGAGCAGAATGAGTCCTACTATCAGTAATACAATACCAAGCGTTTTATTGCTTCCCATAATCTTTTTCCTTTGGATTCTAGAGTCATCAGATTACTGCGAGTAGATCGTCAAAACCAGAAAAATAGTTATCCACACTGCGTTTCTATGCCCCACTTCACATCGTATGTTAGTAGTGGTTATCTGTAGGGATTTGCTGCACTCTTCGGTCACTGAGGCTATGATTGGTCTCCCTTGGTATTATGAGCAGGTCTCTTTTGTGACAATGAGTTGGCGAATAGGAAAACTGCAAGGCAGGATAAACTGGCTTGTTGCAATTTGTGTCGCGCTGACAGTTGCGTTGCTGATCAATCTTGGATTCTGGCAACTGGGCAGGGCGGAAGAAAAACGCGAGCTACAGCGTGAGATGCAGGCTCGACAATCGGAGCCGACGGTGTCTCTGGCACAAGTGCAGCTGCCTGCCGGGAGTGCCTCAGCAGACCAGTCCACAGAGCAGGCTGGGAGATTGGAAAATATGAATGTATCGGCAACCGGGCGTTTCTGGAATGAGGCCTCGTTTCTGGTAGCGTTCCAGTTTTTTCAGGGAGCGCCGGGATTTGAGTTAATAACGCCCTTTGAATTGAATGATAGCGAGGAGTTTGTACTGATCAGCCGAGGCTGGATAGCCCCAGGTCCAGGAACTGATGGGATGCCCTACATAGCGCCAGTCGAAGGTGTTTTGACAGTATCTGGACAGTTACATATTCCAGATGCTGTGGTTGGAGTGACTCAGGTGCAGGGAGAAGCGTGGCCGTTGCGTTTTCGTCGTCTGGACATGAAACGGGCAGCAACTATCCTGGAGCGCCCTGTGCGTCCGTACGTGATGCGTTTGAGTGCAGGTGAACCCGGCGTCATGGCGCGACACTGGCCAGCCGTCACAGTCAGTACCCGCAACAACGTTCAGTATTCGATACAGTGGTTCGGCATGGCGCTGGCAGTCATTGTAATTGCGGCATTGATGAGCACGAATGTGCTGGCGCTGTGGCGGGGCGAAGGGCGTTAAACCTGTGGCATATGCACGTGGCTGGCTCTGACGTTATACTTCCGGGCAGTTGATTAATCATCATGCAAGAGGAAACTTCATGAAGCGGCACATGACAAGAATCCGTAAGTCAGGCGTCCTCTTGGTGGGCGCGTTGCTGATAGTGTGCTTTGCAGCGACCGTTTCAGCGGAAGCAACAGCTCCGCATCTCATGGTGGGGACCTGGAAAATAAACGAAGCACTCAGCGACGACACTGATGAACAGGTGGAGGCGGCTATTATCAAGGCTGGCGGCAAGGTGCAGCGCAAGTGGTTCGGGCGCAAGGAGAAGGAACGCTATCGTGGCGGCCCGGAAGAACAGGAGCTCTATGATCGTATTTCCTACGACACGGTTTTACGTATCGATTATGACGAACCGGAGTTCTGGTTTGGCTATGCGGACGGCTATCAGCGCGTGTTTCACACCGATGGACGTAAGCGTGTGGTTGGAGCCAATGATCTCTACACCAATGGCAGTAAAGATTTCTCTTTTGCCAATTGGGAAAATGATGCATTGATTGTGGAAGCGCGTCCCCGTGACGGCGGTTTCACTATGGAGACTTACACTCTGCAGGCCAACAATTCACAGCTGCGAGTCGAGATGCAGCTAAAACCCCTCAATTTTGGTTCCACCGTGCGTCTGGTTCGTATATATGATCGCCAGCCAGACTAGGCTTTTCTCAAACCTCAAAAACACTCTCTGATATGGCGGTGATATTATTTGTCGATACGTTAGTATGGACTTGTGTGACTGGGATTGTCCTTGGGATGACGGCGAAGGCAACGGTGACGCCCGTGTATTGGGGCTCGCATTGAGACCTTTCTCCGTAAGTTAGTGGGTTGTTAGTCACTGCATCGGGATAAAACCTGCTATTCAGAGTTGACGCGTCAAAATAGCCTCAGTAAGCTGCACTGACAGAACTGTTAAGCAGCCCACCGGAAATCAAACCTGCTACCGGCCGGGCACGAAATCCGATAGTGTCCAGCCACCAGAGAATCTTCAGTGCTAAAAAAAGTCCTCATTGCTAACCGCGGTGAAATCGCCGTCCGGATTGCCCGTGCCTGTCGTGAGCTGGGTGTGCGCTCAGTCGCCATCTACACCGAAGCAGATCGTTACGCTCTGCATGTCAAGAAGGCCGATGAAGCCTATTCTGTGGGGCCAGACCCCTTGCAGGGCTACCTGAATCCACATCAGTTAGTGAACCTCGCTGTCGAGACTGGCTGCGATGGATTGCATCCCGGCTATGGATTCTTGTCTGAAAATGCCGAACTCGCTGCGATTTGTGCCAAACGAGGCGTGAAGTTCATTGGTCCTTCTGCCGAGGTTATCCAATCGATGGGTGACAAGACGGAGGCTCGTCGCTGCGCAGAGCGTGCTGGCGTCCCGGTTACTCCCGGCACTGACGGAAACCTGGCTAATGTTGAAGAAGCATTGGTGATGGCCGAAAAAGTCGGATATCCCATTATGCTGAAGGCGACCTCCGGTGGTGGTGGGCGCGGTATTCGTCGTTGCAACGATGCCAAAGAATTACAACAGAATTATCAGCGTGTCATCTCGGAGGCTACTAAAGCATTCGGAAGTGCTGATGTATTCTTGGAGAAATGCATCGTCAACCCTCGCCACATTGAAGTGCAGATTCTGGCTGATTCATTTGGCAATACTGTGCATCTATTCGAACGTGATTGTTCGATTCAGCGTCGCAATCAAAAGCTGATTGAACTGGCGCCTTCTCCGCAGTTGAACGAAGAGCAACGAAATTACATTGGCGAGCTGGCAGTCAAGCTTTCCCGTGAGGTTGGCTATGAGAATGCTGGCACTGTGGAGTTTCTGCTCGACAGTGATGACAGCTTCTATTTCATGGAAATGAACACGCGTGTGCAGGTCGAGCACACTATTACAGAAGAAATTACCGGCATCGATATCGTGCGTGAGCAGATCCGCATTGCGTCTGGATTGCCACTTTCTGTGGAACAGGAAACGATCACCTATACAGGATTCGCCGCGCAATTCCGTATTAACGCGGAAGATCCCAAGAACGGTTTTCTCCCCAGCTTTGGTCGCATCAGTCGTTATTACTCACCCGGTGGTCCTGGCGTTAGAACTGATGCCGCAATTTATACGGGTTACACAATCCCGCCGTATTACGATTCCATGTGCGCCAAACTGGTAGTGTGGGCGCGCAACTGGGATGAGTTGCTGGAGCGTTCCTTGCGTGCTCTGGATGACATGCAAATCTATGGTATTCAGACAACGCGGCAATATTACAAAGAAATTCTGCGTCATCCAGACTTTCGTTCCAAAGATTTCAACACTGGGTTTGTCGAAGACCATCCGGAGTTGACACGTTATTCCACAAAACGTCGTCCGGAATTTCTGGCGGCAGCGATTGCGGCGGCGATTGCCGCGCAATCCGGAATGTAGAAAAGCTTAGGAGATTCATCGCATGAGCAGGAAAATTCACATAACCGAAGTCGCACTGCGTGACGGTAATCAATCACTGATCGCTACACGTATGCGTATCGACGATATGTTGCCTGTCTGTGAGGCACTGGACAAAGCCGGTTACTGGTCTCTGGAAGTGTGGGGCGGGGCGACGTTTGATTCCTGCGTACGTTTCCTGAAAGAAGACCCATGGGAGCGTCTGCGCACTCTGCGCAAGGCGTTGCCAAACTCACGTCTGCAGATGTTGCTGCGCGGACAGAACCTGCTCGGCTATCGTCATTACCCCGACGATGTCGTGGAAGCGTTCGTTGCCAAGTCCTCAGAGAATGGCATTGATGTCTTTCGAATATTCGATGCGCTGAACGATGTGCGCAATCTGGAAACTGCCGTGGCCGCGACGATCAAAGCCGGCAAGCATGCGCAAGGCACAATCTGCTATACGGCCAGCCCGGTACACACGATAGAAGGTTTTGTGCAACAGGCCAAACAAATGGCGGACATGGGTTGTCACAGTATTGCGATCAAGGACATGGCGGGTCTCCTGACCCCTACAGTGACTTTTGATCTTGTCAGTACTCTGAAGAAGGAAATCGATCTGCCCCTTTTCCTGCATTCTCATTACACCTCTGGTATGGCTTCGATGTGTCAAATGAAAGCCGTTGAAGCAGGTGTTGACCATATTGATACTGCTATTTCTGCGTTTGCTGGAGGCACAAGTCACCCGCCAACAGAGACCATGAAAGCCGTGTTGGAGGCGGCAGGTTACGAGACAGGGCTGGACAGCGGCCTGCTGGACCAGATTGCGACTCATTTACGAGAAGTCCGCCGCAAGTATCATCAATTTGAGAGTGAATATAACGGTGTCGATACCCACGTTCTTCTCAGTCAGGTTCCGGGCGGCATGATGTCGAATCTGGCTAATCAGCTTAAAGAGCAGGGTGCGTTGGACCGAATTCAGGAAGTGTTCGCGGAGATACCCCGAGTGCGTCAAGACCTCGGTTATCCGCCGCTGGTAACGCCGAGTTCGCAGATCGTCGGTACACAGGCAGTGTTAAACGTGCTCTCAGGCAAACGTTACGAAACGATTACCAACGAAGTGAAGCGCTACTTGCAGGGTCTTTATGGCGCAGCGCCAGCGACCGTTAACGCTGCGTTGCGTAAGCGTGCGATTGGCAACGAAGAAGTAGTGGAATGTCGTCCGGCCGATTTGCTGGAGCCTGAGCTCGATGCGCTGCGTGAGAAGATTGGTGATGAAGCCAAGTGTGAAGAGGATGTGCTCACTTACGCGATGTTCCCGGAAGTGGGGAAAGGTTTTCTTCAGAGTCGGAATAAAGGCACTCTGAAGCCGGAAGCATTGCTGCCTCCGGTAGACAGCGCTGTGGTAGCAAGCGTAGCGCATGAGTTCAAGATTACTGTGCATGGGGAAACTTACGATATCCATGTAACAGGTGTGAGCCCATCAGGAGAAGCGGAACGTCGGTTCTACATGACTATTGACGGTGAGCCTGAAGAAATCACGTTGGAAACTGAGGGAGCGGCAGCACCCACAGAGGGTCGCGCAGGCAGACGCACGCGCGCCACAAGCCCGGGACATGTCACTGCGACTATGCCTGGTAATGTCGTAGATGTGCTCGTTAAAGAAGGACAGAGTGTCTCCGCTGGCGACGCAGTGCTTGTCATTGAAGCCATGAAAATGGAGACCGAAATCAAAGCGCCCGTCAGTGGCACAGTGGCAGGTATATTCGTCAAGAAGGGGGATCGCATCACCCCGTCGGAGACTCTGGTCGACATCCAGCAGTAGCTATTGCTACCGCTGGCGAGTGGTTATTTGCTACCCTTGCCTTTCAACGATTTGCATCGCCGGACTGGCCCTAGGATAGCTCACCATGCCTAAAAAGATTGTGATTCAGGACTTTGCGCCGGAAGAACATGACCACAAGCACTGTATCGAGGATGCTATTCGCGAGGCGGAGCGCGTCTGTACAGAACGCAGCGAACGGTTTACACCATTACGCCGGACCGTGCTGGAGTTGCTGTGGTCCAGCCATAAGCCCGTGAAAGCCTATGATCTACTCGCTCAGCTCGCACAGACACATGATCGACCCGCACCCCCCACGGTATACCGCGCTCTCGACTTTCTGCAGGAAGCTGGTCTTGTCCACAAGCTGGAATCTCTTAACTCCTACATTGGCTGCGGCGAACCCGGAC
>JBBSPQ010000074.1:0-7633 GCA_038258585.1 Pseudomonadales bacterium | reverse complement strand
CGCCGCGGAACCGGTGACTCCAGTGCCCCGGACTATGGTTATGATCTGGCGCGTCTGAGTCAGGATATTCTTCAGGTTCTTGACACGCTCAACATTGAAAACCCCATTCTGGTTGGCCACTCAATCGCCAGCGAAGAACTGAGTTACATTGGCGCCCATTTTCCAGAACGCGTTGCGGGACTGGTTTATTTTGATGCAGCATACGACAGAACCATCGCGCACAAGGAACTCAGAGATGTGGAGGCGTCCCTGCCTTCTACGCCACCGCCCACTCCGGACGAGTTTAATTCTTACCAGAGTGCACAACGCTATGCCGAACGCATCGGTGCCGCGCGTAACATTCCAGAAGGTGAAATTCTGGCCAGTTATGATTTTGCCACTGGCGCCAACAAACTCGTTTCCAAATATCTGGATGCCATTGGTGCGGCCGTCGTGAAACCCGATTATGAAAATATCACTGTGCCGGCGTTAGGCATTTTTGCAGTGCCTACTTCTGCAGATTCGTTGATGGAAGTTTGGTATGACGGAAACGATCCTGCGCTGCAGGAAACGCTTCGAGAGAAATTCAAGTTGGAGAATGCCTTCAAACTGGAGCAGATCAGACTGTTTGATCAAAACATTGCGGACTCAGAGGTGGTAATTCTCGACGACGCTGCTCACTGGATATTTCTATCCAACGAGCAAGACGTCTTGAATGCGATTGATGATTTTGCCGTTAGAGTCGGAATGAATCCGGCACAACGCTCAAATCCAGATTCCAGATGACCGGCATCAGGAAGTAGACCACCATCACAATTAATGTTGCGGCGATAACGTTCATGAAAAATCCCGTCTTCACCATTTCCACAATACGCAATTTTTCAGTCGCAAAAATAATCGCGTTGGGAGGCGTTCCGACCGGCAACATGAAGGCGCAATTTGCCGCCATGGCGCAGGGCACCATCAAGGCAAAGGGATGAACGTTTAGTGCCAGTGCCAACGAGGCCACCACAGGCAGAATCATGGTAGCCGTTGCGGTGTTTGAAGTGATCTCTGTAAGAAACAGAATTAACAATGTAGCGCATGTGATGATGAGCGCGATGTGAAGGCTGTCCAGCACCGTCAACTGTCCGCCCATCCAGGTGGACAACCCGGTTTCTCTGAACCCGGCCGCTATAGCCAGACCACCACCAAACAACAGCAGAATTCCCCAAGGAATGACTCGCGAATCCTTCCAATCCAGAATGCGTCCTTCGCCTTGTGACTTGGCAGGGATAATAAATAGAAGCACGGCGGCCAAGATGGCGATCATGCCGTCGCGCAGTTCCGGCACTATGCTGGTCCAGATAAAGTCACGCGTGATCCACATGAACGCCGCGGACGCGAACACCACAGCAACGGCCGACTCTTCAAACGAGATTTTCCCCAGTGCAGAGCGTTCATTCTGAATCAGCGCCCTGCCGCCAGGGATTCCCTTGATACTCATGCGGAACGCGACACGGCCAAGATATACCCAGGCAATCAGCAGCAGGGCGATAACCACTGGCACACCAATCATCATCCAGTTGGCAAAGGATATTTCCACACCAAACAGTTCGCGTGCCTGTGCGGCCAGAATGATATTCGGCGGTGTGCCTATCAATGTCCCCATGCCACCAATGGTGCCGGCGTAACCCACGGCAAAGATGAGAGACTTTTCGAACACTGGAATGTCACGTGCTTCGGGCGTGTTTTTAAGCGCATGGGCCACTTGCGCCGTGATGGCCAGTGCCATCGGAATCATCATCATGACGGCGGCGGTATTGGAAACCCACATGGATAGAAACGCGGTCGCCAGCATAAAACCTAGCAATATGCGTTGTGTGCTGGTGCCGACGAAGGCGATGATTGCCAATGCCATGCGTTTGTGCAGATTCCATTTCTCCATGGCCGTGGCGATAAAAAAGCCGCCCAGAAACAGGAACACAATGTCGTCCCCGTACGCCGAGGTCACTGTGGCGCTGCTCAGGGCGCCGGTGACGGGCAATAGAAAGATCGGTAGTAAAGAGGTCGCTGGGATAGGAATTGCTTCTGTGATCCACCAGACAGCGACCCACAAAGTCGTGGCCAACACGGCCTTGGCCTCAAAACTCAATCCTTCCGGTGAGAAGAACAAGAGTGTCAAGGCAAACAGAAACGGCCCTAAAAGCAGGCCGATTGTTTGCGCTTTGGAGTAAGATTTAATGTCGCTGGGAACAGGAGCCTGCGGGTGATTCGAATTCGTCATTTGCTGATTCTTATGGTGTTTTTTGAGTGATTGATCGTTGGCTGTGGGAAACAGGGTACACCATGATCCAATACAATCTCCAGACGTGCGGGCGAGCCGTGAAGCTCGCCATCTCACACTGGCTTCACTACACTTTGGAATCTTCGCGCTTGGTTTCCGCCATCGCCTCGGGCTCCAATTCTTCTGCGTAGCGGTTCATACGAATGAAGAAACCCCATCCGGCCAACAGAATCCCAACGGAGGAGAGCAGGGCGGCAGCATACAAAAGCTCGGCGAGGTCTTCATGGATAGCTTGGAAGGTGGCGACCAGCCCTTCTATCGCCAGTGCTACCAGCAATACCACGAAGAAGCGGGATAAAAAACGTCGAACCCGCGTCGGCGCGCTGATGTCGGCGTCCCGTATGACTTCTTCTTCGACGATGGTTTCGGCGATTTGCAGTGCTACAACGGCTGCGGCCAGCAACCCTATTGCCTCAATGAGGCGTTGTGACGCCACACCGACACCGTCTCCGAATGCGGTCATGCCCATCCAAGCTGCCAGCGCCAAAAGCAGTATTGCAGCGATGGTAAATAGACCTGCGATGAACGCATGAATCATGCAGAAAAGTCCGGTCACCTGCTTCATGAAATTTCTCCCTTTCCGTTCTCCTGTACGTGCTGCACAGGATACAGCAGATAATCAAACAGGCATTTTCCTGTCCGTATTACGTGACGTACTTTTGCTTATCCGCTTCAATAATCGGCAAAATGTACTGCAACCGAATCACTTAACCAAAAAATTCAAGGAGATGGCGAGATGCAAATGACTGCAGGCTACACGGACACACCTCCCGAACGAGCCGACATTGACGCCATGGACGGGCCGGTTCTGGTGGAATTCGGCAGCCCTGCCTGTGGCTACTGTCGCGCCGTGCAACCCTTGCTTGCAAAAGCACTACTCGATATTGCCGACATTCCACATATTCGAGTAAAAGACGGTAGGGGACGACGTCTGGGCCGTTCGTTTCAGGTAAAGCTATGGCCGACGCTGATTTTCATGAAGGACGGTAAGGAGGTTTCGCGACTGGTTCGTCCCGAGTCTGCTACTTTGATTGGCGATGCGCTCGACAATATTGTGGAAAGCGTCGACTTGGGGCTGTAATCAGGGATTGTGATCAGGGATTTTGTCCGTAAGGGGTTGCGGGAAATTGCCTTGCACTTAGTGTGCTACTTGGAGCTTTGGCTCTGGGACCAGAAGAAAAGTTGAAACTGCCAGAGACCATCTCGTTCTGGAAAGTGAGCAGTGCTCCTGGCGAGCCTATGTTGATTTATTTAACATTCTTCACACAACGGTCGCTCCAGAGCGCCTTGAACTCTTCCACCTGCTGCACTCGATCTGTCGCAATAGGCTGTGCATAAGCCATGTCTATCATGACTTGAGCCCAGCTCAGCAGGTCGATGCGATCTGCATACGTGTCGGTGAATCGGTTGATCATGAGCATGATGTCGTAACTCACCTGACGGCTAGTCATCACGTCGGCGGCAAGCGCGGGAATGTCCTCGCAGCTCTCTAGTGGGGTTTGTGCTACGACCGAATTCGCCATCAATATCGACAGTGCGGCGACTAGCAAGTGTTTCATTGATCTTCCTCCGACATGTCTCAAACTTTACCAAGATTGAATTATTGGCGATTTCTAGTCGCAAAACCACCCGAGCCTCAAAAGTCGTCGTAGAATGGCGTACCATTCAGCTACAGTTTCGATTCACATACCACCTTTACTTTGGCAACCCGAATTCTATGAATCTCAATGACGTCCTGCGCCGTATCCGCTATACCTTCAATTTCGATGACAAACAGATGATGGATGTCTTTGCGTGCGCTGACACCACGGTGACAAGAGAGCAGGTCTGTGCCTGGCTGAAGCACGAGGAGGATGCTGGGTATCAGGAGATTCCGGATCGGCAGATGGCGCTGTATCTCAACGGCTTGATTAATGCTCGTCGTGGGCGAAGAGAGGGCACTCAGCCAGCTCCCGAAGAGTCTCTAACTAACAACATGGTGTTGATGAAGTTACGTATTGCTCTGAATCTGCAATCCGACGATGTTCAGACGATTCTTAAAGAGACTGGTCTCACATTCAGCAATCACGAACTAACTGCCCTGTTTCGTAAGCCCGGGCACAAACACTTTCGATATTGCGAGGATCAGTTGCTACGCAATTTCCTGAAGGGTTTGCAATTGCGTGAACGCGGTAAAGAGGAGTCCGAACAGTCTCCGTTGAATCATAACGTTTGGGGCTAGATGTACGTTGCCAGAGCAAACCGATGGCCCTGGAGCATTTGCTGCCGTGAAGGTCATAATCGCGCGGAATTAGCCTTTAACAACGTCGCCAACTCCAGCGCGGCCACCGGCTTGCTAAAGCGATAACCCTGCATCTCGTCGCAGAAGTTATCGCGCAGGTACCGCTCTTGTTCCGGTGTTTCAACTCCCTCGGCGACCACCGTCAAACTCAACGTTTTGCCCATGGCAATGATCGCATCGGTGATGGCACGGTCCTCGGGATTGTCCGCGACATCCCGAATGAACGAACGATCTACCTTGAGGGTGTCGATAGGGAAACGTCTGATCTGTGCCAGCGAAGAGTACCCGGTGCCGAAGTCGTCGATGGCCAGACGCACTCCCATCTCTTTGATTGCCTTTAGTAGCGATACCGCGCGCTCCACATCGTGCATAACCATGCTTTCTGTCAGTTCCAGTTCAAGCAGCTCGGGGGCCATGCCGGTGGACTTCAGTACTGCTGCGAGATCGCTGAGAAAATCGCGGTCAGAGAACTGACGAATTGAGACGTTGACGGAGATACAGATGGGCGATAGTCCTTGCGTTTGCCACGCTACATTTTGTTCGCAAGCAGTTTTCAGAACCCAGCGTCCGATGGGAATGATGAGACCGGTATCTTCGGCAACCGGTATGAGTTGCGTTGGCGAAACCTGTCCCAGTTTGGGATTATGCCAGCGCAGCAGAGCCTCAACACCAGTGATGCGGTCGGAGCGTGAATCGATCTTAGGCTGGTAGTGCAGTGTCAGTTCATTGCGCTCGAGGGCCGAACGCAGCTCTGTTTCCAGCACCATGCGCTCGAGAGAACGACTACGGATATCGTTGGAGTAGAATTGGTAATTGTTTTTCCCCTCTTCCTTGGCTAAGTACATGGCCATGTCCGCATTTTTCATTAGCAATTGTTCGTCGTCAGCGTGCTGCGGGTATTGGGCGATACCGATGCTGGCGGTTACCCGGCACTCCTGTCCCATTATGCTTATCGGCTTGAGTGCAGCGGAGAGCAGTTTGCGCGCCGTGGCGACAACCTGTCGGACATTGGTAATCTCTTGCACGAGCACCACGAACTCGTCTCCGCCAAGACGGGCCACCACATCGCTGGCACGCAGGCAGTTTTTGAAGCGCACGGCCATTGCTTTCAGCAATACATCCCCAGCTTCATGCCCGAGAGTGTCATTGATGATCTTGAAACGATCAAGGTCGATGAACAGCACGGCAAACCGGCGCTCATAGCGTTTACCGTTTTCAACTGCGGCCCGCAGCATTTCCAGGAACAGGACCCGGTTGGGCAGATCGGTAAGGCCGTCATGAGTGGCAAGATGTTGGATGCGCTCTTGGTTGCGCACTCGTTCGCCTTCGAGCTCGAAATTGTCGAGCGCATACACCATGCTCTCCACCATGCGTTCCAGAAGGCCAACGATTTCCTCATCAAAGGCGTGCTTTTGATTAGCGTACAGAAGTAGTGCACCGGTGGTTTCGCCACCTCGTTTGATGGGAATTGCAGTGGCGGCGGCAATACCGATCTGTTGCGCCAGCGCGTGCCAAGGCGCGGTGTTCGGATCATCGCAGTAATCATTGCTGACACACGGTTGACCGGTGCGACAGGCAGTGCCCACCAGTCCACGGCCAGCGGGTTCTGTCTCGTCAATCGAGATATCGGTTTCAGCCAGAGTCTTCAGGCCGTGGCCACTACCAGCGGCTAACTTTAGTTTTATTTCCCCCGGGCGTTTCAATAGCACTGCCGTGGTCAGCAGTTCGCCGCCAACCACTGCGGCCTCACAAACACGTTGATATAGCTCGTCAGGCGTTTTGGTGCGCAAGATTGCCTCTTCTGTGGCGCTGAGAGCGGCATACATGCGTCCCAATCGCACAGCGGCTTCCTCGGCCCGCCTGCGCCGCGTGACATCCCGCGCGATACTGACAATTATCCAGCGATTTCCGACCTTTAAGGGGCGACGATGCATCTCCGCCATGGTTCTTTTTCCGCTTTTGGAGCGCGCGTGCGATTCGAATCGGACGCCTTCGTCTCCAGCGGCGATGACCGCATCGAAATCTGTCTGTAGTACGCCGTTATCTCTCACCAACAAGTTGGCAGGCCCCATGGTGAGTAGCTCTTCACGGGTGTAGCCCATTTTTTCCGAGGCTGTTGTGTTGACGTCGATGAATCGCATCGTGCTGTAGTCGGTCAGATAGATGGAATCCCCACACATATCCATGGCCTCTCGAAATCGGGCCAGATTTTCGTGATGGCGGTAGTGCGAAGAAACGCCGCGAGCGACACCGCGGTAGCCAGTGAACGCCTGATTTGAGTCAAAGCAAGGTTGTGCGTTGAGGGAGATGTAACGGTCGACACCATCGTCGCCGTGGCTACATAGCACCAAATCTCTGATGCGCTGATGTGCTCGCAGAGTGTCACGGCACTTAGTCCAGTCCGCGTCTTCATAGGGTTCGAAACCGATGTCCCAGATGTGGTGACCGATGCAGCGATGGCGGGAAAATTCCGGGGTGTCTGGCGTGTCTTCCACATTCGGAACGATCTGGGCAACATTGGTGAATCTAAGTTCAGCATCTAGCTCCCAAGTCCAGTCGGCGGCCAGATCAAGCAATCCTTCAATCATGGAGCACTCTTTTTTATTGTAATGATTGAGCAGCGAAGGGTATAGAACGTAAGCGCCAATGTCTATTCGCGCAAGAGTACCAACCGGGAGTCATTAGCAACTCCCAGACAGTGCTTTTCACTCCAACGAGAACTTTCAGGTGGGTTTTTTCGCTTGTTTGCTGAGATAACGAGCAGGAAAGATAGACAACAACAGAAGTATCCCAGCGATCACATAAAACGGAATACCAGTGTCTTCATAAACGTAGTCGATGGAGTCGCTAAGCACAAACTCCTGCGTCACCGTATGTCCTTCCTCGCCATAAGCAGTCAATAGATACGAACTCCCCAAAACACCGGTAACAGCAAAACCGCCAGAGGCATCGGTCGTGGCCTCAAGAGGGGAAAGTTGAGGATTGGTAAGGTTGGCGATGCGAACGAAGTCACCTACGCCGGGACCGCCGTTTGTGTAGGTCACCGT
>JBBSPQ010000073.1:0-7641 GCA_038258585.1 Pseudomonadales bacterium | reverse complement strand
AGTACGGTGATCTGCAGATGGGCGATTACGAACGCGCCGTCATGTGGATAGAGCGCGCCAAGAAAGTAGCCGCCGACAATCCCGACGATGCACGTTCGGCATCTACCGTCATCACGCTCGAGTCACGCTTCATTATAGAGACTGAGTCCTGGCAAATGCGTGACTTGACCCCAGACACCAATGCTGAAGAACTTCTATCGATGGGTATGGCTGCGGCTAACTCCAACAATCTGCGCCGCGCTAACGATGTGGTGGCTCGGTTGGAAGAAATGACCACTGCGCGGCCCGACGACAGCAACCTCAGGATCATTACTCTTGAAGTAGCGGCGCTGACCCTCCAGCGCGAAGCGGCTGCACAGTCGCAACTGAGCATGCCAGAGGCTGGCGATGCCATGCGTCAGGAGGCCATGGAAATGTTGGCGAAGGCTGTTGAACTTGCGGACGCCCAGCGTCCCCCCAATGGCGCAGCCGTACCCCTGAAGCCAGCCCATGAATTGTACGGAGAAGTACTGCTGGAGGCAGGAGACTACGCACAGGCAGCGCAGATGTTCGAGCAGTCCCTAAAACGCACTCCAAACCGACCACGCTCGGTGCTGGGGCTGGCGCGCACCTATGCCGCCGTTGGCGATATCGAAACCGCGGCGGTCCATTACCGACATGTGCTGTCCATCTATTCTAACAATCGCATCCGGGAAGCGCGCGAGGCCGAGGCATTTCTCGATCAACTGTAAGTGAATTTTATTTAGTAGCAGACAATGATTGTCGTTACCGCTGGCCATGTCGATCATGGCAAAACCACATTGCTCCGGGCACTCACTGGCAGAGACACGGATCGTCTTGCCGAGGAAAAACGCCGAGGGATGAGTATCGACCTTGGCTTTACTTATCATCACTTTACTAGCACCCTCCCCGACCTTACGGAACCCCAACAACACACACTGAGTTTTGTCGATGTGCCTGGTCACACCGATTTCACCAACAACATGCTGACCGGGGCTTGGAGCGCCGATGTTGCCTTACTGGTGGTATCTGCCGTCGAAGGCGTAATGCCTCAGACCAGAGAACATTTGCTGATACTTACCTTGCTCGCTGTTCGCAACATCGTTGTAGTCATGACGTTTGCAGATCTGGTCACACCCGCAGAAAACGCCCTCAGACAAGCAGAAGTTTTAGACCTTCTGAAAAGTGTCAAACGACAGGAAAGTGCTTTCTTTTCCGTGTCTGCCACCACCGGTTATGGAATCGATACCCTACTAGAACATCTTGAAGACCTTGCCGGCGAGCCGACGCCCGCGCAGGAAGACCGCGATGGACATTTGCGCTTTGCAATCGATCGGGCCTTCACTCTTAAAGGGATTGGAACAGTAGTAACGGGTACAGTCAGAGCGGGGACAATTCAAACGGGTGATTCGTTGCTGCACTCAGGCAGCGGAGAGCTAGTGCGCGCTAAAAGTCTGCGCCTTGATGATCGCCTTGTTGACAGCGCTGGTGCCGGACAACGTCTGGCCATCGCGATCAATATGACTCACAGTTTATGTCACCGTGGAGACTGGTTGATCGACCAAAGCATTCATCAACCCACTTTCCATTTTGATGCGAAGATTGAATTTGCGGAATCGTTTAAAGCTATCTCTTCTTTAGGAAACAAGCCCAAAGCCAGTACACCTGTGCATATGTCTCTCGGTGCGGCGCATCATCTTGTCACTCTTCGTCCGCTAACTAATGGCGCACTGGCAAATGACACCGGCTCAGTTTGGTACCAGATTAGATCCCGCGAACCAATGTTTGCGCATTGTGGCGACCGCTTGATTTTAAGAGACGCAAGCGCACAGCACACCTTCGCCGGCGGCCAAGTCATCGATATCCATTCACCACGACGTAATCCCGACACTCCCGAACGCATTGCAACTCTGCAAGCGTTGGCGTTGGAAAACGAAGAAGCGCTGAAGCAACTGTTGGATGTGAGTGATACCGGTATCGCGCTTGATCGGTTCGCACTGAATCGCAATCTGCGCCCCCCGCAAGTGCAAACGCTCGTTGCAAGATTGATCGAAGGTTCCCAAGAATTTGAATCGCTACACTACCGCAGCAGCGCGTTGAAAAAATCCGGACTGCCTACGCTGCTCGCATCCAAACATTTCAATCGTTATGCAGGCCACATTAAGGAAACACTGGCAGACACCCATTGCAACAGTCCGACAACACTCGGGCTCAGCGAAGGAAATGTTGCCGAGTCAATCGCCTTTACCGGCCTCACCTTAGTTTTCAATGCCCTTACACGCACGCTGATCGAACGGAATGAGATCATGCGCACCGGCACTCTGCTACATTTGCCCGCGCATATGGTCGCGATTGAACAATTGGACAATGCCTTTATCGATCAGCTCCGTCCCATTCTCACTGAAGCGGGATTTGTTGCGCCTCGCGTGTATGAGCTGATGGAAATGCTGAAGATGGAACAGCAACCGCTGGAACTGTTGCTGCAGAATCATTGTAGGGCAGGGAATCTAGTGCAGATCAGTCGGAACCGTTATTACCTTCCGGAAACGGTCAGTGCGCTTGCCAGCTCCATCGAGAAACTGGCGAACGACCACTCAGAAACCGGAATTTCTGTAATTCAGTACCGCGACAGCTCAGGGATCGGACGCAATCTGTGCATAGAGATTCTGGAGTATTTCGATGCTCTTGGGCTAACCCGTCGCAGCAACAACGTGCGATTCCTGCAGATGCCTTATGAAGATATTTTCACTACCTGATGCGACCATATCTTCACCGCCCGACAGGAAAACCTCTGCTATAATCCTGCCCCGGCCCGCGTGGCACTAAAGCTGCCAAACCCTTATAACGCCTGGCCAACTACAACAAATTCCTGCAGCAACAAATAATTGGAAGAAAACAATGAGCGATAAACTTCTCGCTGGCTACCAGCGCTTCAAGAACGGTTACTTCTCCGAAAACAGAGAAAAACTACGTAAACTCGCCGAAGAACAACGTCCTAATCACGTTCTAATTACCTGCTGTGACGCTCGCATGGAGCCCGCCCTCATATTCGATACCGAACCCGGTGAATTATTTGTGATTCGCAACGTCGCCAATCTAGTGCCACCCTACGAGATCGAAGGATCCTACCACGGCACCAGCGCCGCGCTCGAATTCGCGATCACCGTACTGGAAGTCCCTGAAATCATAGTGCTGGGCCATTCCCGTTGCGGCGGCATTCACTCGCTCGTCAAGGAAGCCAAAAACCTGCCTCAAGACACGTTCATCGCCCGCTGGATGTCGATAGTGTCCCCTGTCGCCAACCTTGCTGATCCAGACAAAGTAGACGACCGCGCCACCCTGAACCATTGCGAACAGGCGGCGGTAGGTTATTCACTGCGTAATCTGATGACCTACCCATGGATAAAGAGTCGCGTGGAGGCAGGCGCGCTGTCGCTGAAGGGGTGGCACTACAATATATCGAACGGCGCCCTGAAGCAGATTCATGATCAGGACACGATTTCGACGATTGTGGAGGAAGCACAGGATTGATATTTCATTGGGGTGTCACAGTTGCGAGGCAGTTCTATAAAAAATGCTAGACTCCCGCCCGGAAGAGCACCATCTCCGGTGGGGTGCCCGGGCTTCAAACCCGGTGGGGCATGTTCATAGCAGGCCTGGTGGGTTCGACTCCTGCCTCTTCCGCCAATCCCGTCAACATCTAGAACATATCCGCCAAAGTCTCATTGGGAGGATATCGCCCATTCGATACAGCAGTTATACCAAAGCTCAGACATTGTCAGGAGATATATGTGCAGAAACTTCGAGACAAAATTGTAAATTTTACTCATCTGCTTTTCGAATTCTTATTTACACTTCCATCGCTCTGTTAAAATTTTTCTATCTCTCTGAAAAATAAGAAATAAATTCAATGGCATAGTTTCTGCTTAATAGTTTTTGCTTAAGAGTATGAAACTCATTGAATGCAAATCGAGGAAAGCCCCTGCGATGAATACAGAAGTAACTTCACCGACTCGCCAGTATCTCGAACAGGACCATAATGACTCGGAATCATGGAGGAATTCGGAGGCCTCTCTAGACATGGGGTTTGATGAGATGGCCCAGATTACGCTCAACGCTATTGGGGATGCAGTGCTAGTGGTTAATCTCCAGGGCCAAGTTGTCTATCTCAACAAGGCCGCTGAGACAATGACGGGGTGGTCGAAAAATATGGCCCTCAGTCGTTCTATTGAGGAAGTTTTTCCTATCATTGACGGGACCAGCCGCCACCGAAGGAGCCCCCCCTCCCACAAAGCGATTAAATACGAGCAGAACGTAGAATTATCACTGGGTAGCGTGCTGATCAGCCAAGATGGGACCGGAATTGCAATTGAAGATTCCGCTACTCCCCTACGCAATAGTTTCGGGGAAGTTGTTGGCGCAGTGATTATTTTTCATCGTGCCGAGCTATCACAGTTCGAGATTCAGAAGATGACCCATCTTGCTCACCACGATGCCCTCACGGGCTTACCAAATCGCGAACTTCTCAGGGAACGACTCAATCAGGCCTTAGGCATGGCAAAACGTCAAAGCAAACTCCTTGCCGTGCTATTTCTGGATTTGGACCGCTTCAAGCATGTGAACGACACATTGGGCCATGCTGTTGGTGATCAAGTGTTGCAGGACGTTGCAGATAACATCCTACATTGTGTGCGCATCACAGATACAGTGAGTAGACACGGAGGCGATGAGTTCGTGATCCTCCTACCTCAAATAGAAGACATACATGACCCCATTCGTATCGCTGAAAAATTGCGGGACAGATTCAACAGGCCTCGGATTATCGCAGGTCACAGGCTGGAAATGAATCTGAGTATTGGCATCGGGATTTACCCGGAAGACGGGCTCGAAGCCGACGACCTTTTACGCAAGGCAGACGCAGCAATGTACAAGAGTAAAGAGAATAACCGGAACCATTTTAAATCTTTTAGGTAGCAACCCGATCCGCAGAATTCTCACTTCAATAATATCATGACTTTTCCAAAAGACATTTATTGGAGGTCAAGATTATGAATTCTCAACCCCCTATGCTTAACCTTGCACTTGCCCAGGATGCGATTGATTCTCTTGATCTGGTTGCCTAGGTTGTGTCGGCGGTGTCTGAGGATTACGACTCTGGGACCTCCTTAACGGCCACTGAGGCTGCTTATTCTTAAGATTCCCTATGGAGCGCTGAATGGATTGATTGGCTTCATTAGCCTCGACTTGATTAATCATTATAGTTCTCCTAATAATCTGAATAAGTAACCTAGGAGAGTAAAAGCAAGGGGCGTGCCATCAATTTCATTGATTTTTTTGGTAACTGGCTAGAAGAATTCTAGCTAAGTGTTGGGCAAAGAATACGTAATTTTTTCTGTCTAAGCGATTTCTTGCAAAGAGAAGGTAACTATTACGCTTAGAGATTTAAGTCCCATCAATCCACGCGCACCAGAACACTTCCCAAAACGAGAGTGATTAATTAAAGGGGGGTCGCGCAGAGTGACACTACATGTCAGTGATGACCATGTCAGTGATGAGCGAAATGCTGATCTTCGATAAGATCACACATTGGCCCCACGGCTGGCGAACCACATTCGCTGCATAAAGTACGTTTGGTTGATTCCCGCCACATTGAATAGAAAAACCCTGGGATGATGAACAACCAGAGGAAAATCTGCATTTTCATACTGCCTTCGCGGACTACGAGCGGCTCAGCGTTGCTGCCGCAGGTAGAACAGTGAGAATGACTGGACATAGCGCGTCTCCCGATTCGTGATCCAGAATGAACAAGAATAGTCTTACGGCCTACCACTTCTACTACTGTCTACATCTCTTACATTTCCACTATCAGCAACTTCGACCCACTAAACCAATAGAATAATTGAATCGATATTCATTTAATGAAAACAATCCTAGAATTATATGCGGGATTATGGACCACCGGCCTCATGCCTAGCGTTAGGGAAAATTCGCTCGTTTCGCGCAACTACTATGCTCAATGTAAGTGGTGAGGTAGCATAAATGGAAATTGCCCCGCCCTATTCTCTCGTCAGTCACCCTTCATCTCGGAGTACCGAATGCTCAAGAAAATACTGTTTACGCTGATCGGCTTGGTACTGGCAGTGGGATTAATCGGCTACTTCTATTTTGAATCCGGCATTCGCCGTGGAATAGAAATCGCGGCCTCCAGTGCGCTTGGCACTCAAGTTAACGTTTCCGGCGTCAGTCTTTCTCCGTTTTCAGGCAAAGGCAGTATCCGCGGACTGACGATTGCTAATCCAGAAGGATTTGAATCCCGTTACGCCGTGGAGCTCGGCAGCTTGGATGTGGAAGTGAATATGGATTCCATTCTTTCCGATGCTATTGAGATATCCAGCATCGTGGTAAAGGAAGCCCACGTCACCTATGAAACTCGTTTGGTCAACGACAACATTCGCACACTGATTGCCAACATTCCTACTAATGGAGAGACTTCCGTAACGCCTGACCAACCCAGTGCCGGCACCAAAATCATCATTCGCGATTTCCAGATGATCGATCCAGAAATCACTTTGCAGGCAATGTCGACGTCGGCGCCTATCATTGTTCCCGACCTGCACTTGCAGAACATCGGCGATCAAAGCAATGCGGTGACTGTTGCTCAGGCAGCCAGACAAATATTGATGGCACTCAATACTTCTGTATTGAGTGCTAATGTGCGCAATCTGGATGCGCTTCGTGATGGTGTTGAACAGCAATTGAAGGACGAAGTCGATCAAAAAATCGAAGAGCTGACCAATGAGATTCGAGGACTTTTAAACAGATAGACTTTTAGAAATAGGACACATAACGAAAGTTAGGCGTCCTATCAATCTAAGACGGCTCAACCAGTCTGACAATGTCAGTGTCGCAATAGGTCGAGTCTTCCAGCCGCTTAGTGTAGTTATTCAGTATTCGCATCCCTTCGGCCGGTTTAACCACGCCTGCCTCGATCTTGCGTCTGATCAGCTCGGTCATGCGGCGGTCGAGATCACTGGGGAAATACTGAACGGTCGAGAGCATGTCCTTGATGCTGATCGCCTTGATTGTCTCCTCAATCCAGAAATTGCCCGGCTCATCGGCGCTGGCATAAATGTGTGCCTCGCCAACCCGCCCCAACAGATTATGTGCGTCGCCAAGAATCTCTTGATAAGCCCCCACCAAAAACACACCAAGATAATAGGGCTCACCTTGACGATAGTCATGCAGCGCAAGCCAACTCTTGTTGCTATGAGAGGATACATACTGGTCAATCTTGCCATCGGAGTCACAGGTGAGATCGACGACTTGGCCACGCCTGACCGGTTCTTCGTCCAGCCGGTCCAGCGGCATGACCGGAAACACCTGGCCAATAGCCCAGTGATCTAGAATGGACTGAAACACAGAGAAATCACACAGATAGAGATCAGTCAGCTGATCTTCTAACTCGGTCTGCTCCACTGGCACCGGGGTGATATCCAGCGCTACAAACTTGCGTAGCACTTCACGCGCAATGCCCCAGTACATACTTTCCACATGCGCCAGAGATTCCAGCTCGAGATAGCCCAGACGGGATAGTTGCTCCGCCTCAACCCGCGCCTCCTGGGCATCATGAATCACTTCCGT
>JBBSPQ010000072.1:0-7655 GCA_038258585.1 Pseudomonadales bacterium | reverse complement strand
GCGCTTTCAGGAGTAACCACTGAGGACGATTATCTTCTTTTGTACCCGACTTGTGTTTATCGGCATCCTCATACCACTCAGCTATCCAACCATACTTATCGCAACCAGCTTGCAAATTTGCCCGTTGGCGTTCTGGACTTTTGAGATCAGATTCATTTTGAGTTTGGGATAGCCGAATGTAGCAGAGGGCAACGCGACGATCAACTTGTGGAGCAGAATTATGCTTCATGACAGACTCCTATGAATTGTCGGAATGGCGCAGCACCCGCCGACTTGCTAGAGTCTGTCGGAGGTCGCGCGCTAGGCAGATTAGTGCATGACCAGAACGCCGGAGTGTTATCAGCACTTCGGCGTTCGTTGTATCTGCACTCAGAGTAACGCCAGCGAATCAGCGTGTCAAGCAGCGCCTTGATCGGATTGTGCGTTCAGACGTTTAACCAGCAAATCGTTGATGATCATCAGGAAATCAGCTAACCCATCCACGACGGCAGGATCAGCGTATTTCTCATCGTTTTGCTTCTGTGCCAAGAGCGCGCCGACATCATGCGCAAAGCGGCGCAGCGCATCAGATTTGAGAGGCTGATAGATAACCCGTTTATTCAGCATCGTGATCGTCAGTCAGCAGCTTGGTTAAGATGTCCCATTTGCGTTTTGCTTTTTCAGATGGAGATAGTCCCTCAGCACGCAGCAGCTTGATCATCTCAGTCAGCGTAATCGGTTTATCCTTGCGCTGCTCAATACCTGCCCGCGCCATCAGCCCCGCCAGCCAACCCGACACCGATTTGAGATAGGCTTTTTTGAGGTCAGGGCGGAAATCGTAATCGCGTGAGGCAATGCCGTCATAGTTGAACGTCCATTCCTCAATCAGCCGCCGAATTTCGATCCACAGAGGCGCGAGGTCGCGCCGTGTTTGATTGCCGCCATCAGGGATGCAGAGCCGACCCCATTTGAGCGAGGCGTAGTTGAGCAAATCCATGAAGCCGTGAAAGCTGAAATCCGACAGGTAGCGCATCCCTTTGAAGCGCCCCCCATACGCCTTGATCGTCCATTCGAAGCGTGCTACTGCGATGTCCTCATCTTCACTCACGCCCCAAGCGGAACGCCAGAAACGAGATGTACCGCGTTTTTTGCTTTCGGCGACTTTATCGTAGACCTTGAAGCGTATCGCGCCACTAGACGAGCCAACGGCAAAGCCCTCAAGTTTGCCAGAACGCGAATCATAGAAATGCTTTTGCTGCGCCCGCCCGACCCATTGATCGCGCCACTCATCGATCTTTTGATCGATAACGCGCAGCCCAAGTACATCAAGCGCAATATCAATTCGATTGAGGCGAACAGGGAAATTCTCAGGCGATTGAACGCCAAAGGCAATGAGTTGCGCGAAGATATTGTTTTGCAGTCGTCGTGCGGAGAGAATGTCGCCGAACAGGTGCAACCACTTTGGCCCAAGCTGAAGCATAACGCCCATACCTTGACCGTCTGAATCACTGCCTTTGAGGTTGTCTCCTACGCGATCTGTGAGGTAGAGGCGTGCATCCCCGTCCCAAACAGAGAGCTTGTAGCCAAGCCCGCCGCGCCGGATGAGAAAATCTTCAAACGGTATACCCTCATACAGTCGAGGATCGTGGAAATCTGTGATGTGTGTTGACCAGAAATCAAACACATTTGAGTGAGGATATTCGAGGACGATATAGAGACTATCTAGACCGAGGAAAACAGACTGTAATTTCACGTCCCGTGATACAGGGCGGGACGTGTCGTCGTTCTCATCGCCGACTGGAATTGCAACGATCTGCGCCATGCGTGTAAGACTCCTTCATGTGCGCTCGTCCGCTTGCTGCGTCCTCGCTAAAAAGGCTGCGGGCGCAGGCGCGCGGAACGCGCGAAAGCGAAATAGCAACCATCGCAATGGCGGCACATGAAATTGTCAGTTGTTGGGGTAGACGCTCTGTCGGTAATCACTGGCGGTATGGTCTTCGAGGTGCGACATGCACTCAATCGCATCGTCGTCTTATTATTGCCATCCCCAGTGTTCCCAAGTCATTTTTAACCTAGTCTTTGACGTTTAGGATTTTGCCACTGCGTATTTAGTTGTTGAGGACAGATCATACAAACATTCCTCAAGAAGTCAATGATAAGAAATTATCCGATTTTGGGATATTCCCATTCGGCTTTTAGAATGAACCTCGTTAACAGACATTATAGATTCCTAGATGCTAACTGACCATCGTAGTAGGTATCACAAATTTATTTTACGACTTAGACAGGCCAGAAAGACCGCAGGTTTGTCTCAAGATGATGTTGCAACTCTGCTTGGCAAACCACAATCATTTGTTTCCAAGTGTGAAACCGGTGAGCGTAGGGTAGACGCTCTAGAATTACAGATTTTTGCCCGAATTTATGGCAAATCTATTGAGTATTTTTTGGATACAGAAAGTGAGTAGTACTTACTTGGCTAGCTCACATATGTTTGATTTAAGGAGAGCTTAAATGCAGGATGTTACAAAGGAACAAATTAAAGAACTAATAGTTCATTCAATAAATGCCAAGATTAAGAACTACAAAAGAGAAACGAATCACGTCCCATTTTTTACACCATTTGTTGGTACTGATATGATCGCTACACATTCTGTAATGCAATCACTTTATACCAGTTTTGGTATGTCGATATATGAACAGATTGCAGTTGTTCTTGCTAACGCCGCAGGATATAAGGCGACGCATCAATATGATCTTTTAGGCGAAATTGATCCTGCTACTGAAGCACTAATAACTAACCTATCCAAGACTTCTCCCGCAGACAAGGCTCATGAAATTGATCTGATTCGAAAGAGTATTACACCAGGCAAAGCGCTTAAGGATGATGAGAAGCGAGTAGACGTATTCATCACAAAGCAAAACGATGAAGAAATATATGTTGATATCACTACAGTTAAAGGGAATCTAAAGGAATTTCGTGCAATGCGTCGAAAAATGCTCAGATGGGTAGGGTTACGTTTGAGCCAAAACAAAAATGCGAAAATAAGTACATATATTGGTCTTCCATATAATCCGCTTCATCCAGAGAAATATACACGATGGACTGGTGCAGGCAACGATCCCACAGAAGTCCTAGTGCAGAATGATCTGTGGAAGCTCTTTGCAGGAGAAGATGTCTATGACGAATTGATCGGCATCTTCGTGGAAGTTGGACCAAGTGTGAAAGAAAACCTAGACGAATTTTTCTCTAAGCTTCGTTCTGAACGCTAGAACAATTCGAAACTATCTGGCTTTTAGGTGGAAAATACTTTCAGCATATGCCGATTGATCTTTCTCTGTCCGGTTTAACACAGGTCTCTTAAATTCGTTGACAATTTGCATATGTGCAATGTCGGCGATCTTGGGATATAAGTTAAACTTATCATTTGCTACTATGAAAACATCAAAATCATCTATCAGATACCCCCGACAGTTTATCAGCACCTCGGCTATACCTTGAATATATAAACCCTTTGATTTTTGGCCTGATCCTAAAGCCAAAGCCCCAATTTCATCTGAGTCCCTTCGTTCAAATCCGAACAACTCATATGCATATGCGTGCTGCTCATGATAGTCGATAAGCCCTACGTAAGGAGGACTACAGAAAATCCCACGCGCCTTTTGAGTACTTAGCAACTCTGCAAAACCTTGATCCTCTAGCTTTAACGCGCTTAAAATATCACATTTTCTAGAGTCACCTACAAGACATAGCTGATGGGTGGCTGTCCTAACATGGTCAAATTCTTTTAGTCGTTCAATCGTATCTTCAGAGTATTCTTTCCACCAGCTTTCAATGGAAAACAATGGACGACAGATTTTATAGTGCTTACGGCAATAATACGGTGATGTAACAGGTTCTTTGAGAGTTGCCAAATCAGCATGAGTTGTGGCCCTGCATGAGCGCACTGTTCGGCTAAGGACTATCTGAGCAATACTGCGAAGTTGTAGATCGTCGATCTCAGACACGAGATTAGCCACGAAATCTATTTCACGCCTAATCGGATAGAGATACCAAGTATCGAGATAAGTTAGGCCAGGAGACAAAATTGGAAGCTTATACTTTTCGATAAGTCGTTCGTAAATCTCTGAGAATTCTGCTTCTCGTGCCGCTGCATAAGTTTTCTGATCTATTGTCTTATTTCTAACTTTATATTTGTACTCGGATGATGGAAAGTGCTTCTGATTAAATGCACTCAAGGCAGTAGTAAGTTCCTCATCAAAAGCAGACCATCCATTAAGAGAAGCATGTTCGCTCAGGGCGTAAGAAATCTCGTGCAGTTCTTCGCTCAGTCTCGCCATATTAGGTCTTGCAATTTTAATATTGCTGATTAAGGCATTAAATTGTGAAATATCCAAACCAATGGCGTGTATCCCCAGTTCGTTTGCTTGAACTAGAGTAGTCCCGCTACCGCAGAAGGGATCAATTACAATATCCCCGGGATGAAAGAAAACTTCATGCTTATATACATCAACATGATCATCCAGAAAGTATTCAACTAATTGAGGTATAAATTTGCCCTTGTAAGAATGAAGACGATGAACGTGTTTTGTTCGATCTTTCTCGCGCACTTTGTCAAAAGACAATTCCCAATTCAGATCCTCACCTAATTGTTTTTTCCATTCGGCTTCTTGTGACCGTCTTGCCTCGTAATAAGACAACAGATCGGTTCGAGAAACCATCGTCGAACCGTTAGAGAGCATTTTTCTAACTTGACCGTACTGAATCAGATATGAAATATTTGAAGGAGTTATGCTTTTCTCTAAATACTCTGATACCCAAGCACTAGCCTCAGCAATGGTAAGTAAATCATCTGTTTGATGTATAGAAGAGTTTGACATCTTTTAACTATGCACCCAATAGGATCGCAATTTCCCCCGAAGTTTACAGTACATTCGTTCTGAAACCAAGTGTGCTGTTTTCCTCATTTAAAAATTCTAGAGTTCTCCTGCCTACAAGGTGGAGGAATCAAAGAGCAATTCCTCCACCTTGCCGCCGCGCCTTCGGCGCATATGCCGCTTCGCGTCATGGCGGAACGGCAGTCTCTGTTGAAGCGCTGCGTTTAGCCAGCGCCGAGCCGTTTTTCATGAACGATTTGATATACACGCTGAGGCGTAATCCCGTAATAACGGGCGAGGTCGCTTAGCCCTTCGCCCGCTTCAAATTTCTGACGAATGAGCCAATTACGTTGTTCGATGGATAACTGCTGTTGAGGGGAAGGGGGATAAAGTAACCGGAGCGTTCTACGAACAGATCGTATCATGCGGCGAAGCTGAAGCGATTTGTGTCCCAAAACCCCGTTAGGACTACACCTTTACCCACCCCTTGAACCTCGTTCGAGGGGTTTTTGTTTCCCTCAAATTCAGTATTTTCATTCTCATAGAGCGCGGTGCGCAAAGTGATAAAGCGGTCTGCCCAAGGCTTGAGCCTGAAATCAACGATCCGCTGTGTATCCAGATTGTAAGTGATTGAGCTGAACAGATTGCGAGCCATGCCCTGTTTATCTTCATCATCGCTGATTTCCCAGAGCTCGTTAATGCGATTGATCGCTTCCAGGCAGAGTACCAGTTCCAGAGCAATTTTCTCCGTTTCGGCGGTTTGAGCTTCCCAATGGACGATTTCGCGTTCGTTGGCTTCCTTGCGTTTTACATACTCTTCGCGTGAAAGATCGCCGTCTTCGTATAAATTGCGTGCAGCATCGATGCGCCGGCGGCACTTGGCGATGGCCGTATGCTTCTGAGACTCTATGTCTTCGCTTTTCACTTTTTCCTGCGTGTGGAGTGCCTGAATTCCCAGCTGCGTCATCACGTCAATGTGTTGGGTGTCAACCGTCAATAATTGCAGTAATCGTCCGAGATCGTCTTCATAAATGGAGCGTTTGACGGACTTATTGGTGCAGCCACACTTGACGCCCGACTTATGACGGTAACGACCGTCGCGGTTTCGCCCCTTACCCCCCAGACGAGAGCGTAAATTAGGATCATGATGCTTTTGGGCGAGGAGTTCGCAGTGATAACAGTAGGTGATGGCGCTGAGCGGATAGGGAAAGATTTCGAGTTTTTCACCGTCGTTGGCTGTATGTTTGATCGTTCGATCAACACGAACTTTTCCGACGCGATAGAGCAAATCCAGATCGAAAACGGCACGCTCGGGAATTAAAGCAATCTGCTCAACCGGGTAATCATCGGGATGGCGTTGACGAGCGCGGTCCTTTGAAACAAATCCGCCGTATTCCGCCCAATTTGCCGCGACCCTGCGCACATCATCGCCTTCAATCACGGTTGGCTGACCCGAATTGTCCCGCCAAGGCCAGCCTTCAATTTGCAGCTGATAAGCAATCGCTTCAATCCCGTGCTTGCCTTCAGCATAGAGCGTGAGAATCCGCTTCGCCGCTTCATAGTAGTTGCGCCACACCGCGGCAGGATCGGGTATCTGATCGGGGTGTTCAGACAAGAATGTCCCGTCTGGGAGATACCAAGCCCCTTCAGGCGTCGGTTCGAGATAACCGTCACTGCTGCGCCGAGTGCCGAACGGGGGTCGTCCAACACTCTTGCCCTGGCGTTTACGATGCGCAATCATATCTTTGTAACGCTGCGAAATGTCAATCGCATACCACTCATCGAAAATCGCACTCAGTTGCGCGAAGATACGCCCCTGTGGCGTGGAGAAATCCATCTGCTTGCCCGGGGCCGCGAGCAATAGTTTCACGTCATGCTCATCCACGAAATCGAGCAAATCGCCGACGCGCCATCCTTTGCGGTGTAGACGTGAGAGATCATTGGCGACTAACGCGACGACGTCGGCATCGCCAAGACGCGCTTTTAACGCGAGCCAGCCAGGTCGATTCTTCTCCTTCGTCCCGGTCTTGTGACCTTCGGTATCTTCATACCACTCGGGTATCCATCCGTGTGCATCACAGACGAGTTGAATGTTGGCGCGCTGCCGGTCGGGACTATTCGTATCGTTTTCATCTTTGGTCCAGGACAGACGGACATAACAGAGAGCGATATGGGCGGTTAAGGTTTTGCTGAGGGGTTTACGCGGCATTGCTATTCTCCTTCGAACTTTTCGCGATCTCTCGGTGTAGCACAAGAGACAACCGACGCGCTATAGTTGGTCGGAGGTCGTTGCGCTAACAAGGGTAGTGCAGCGGCTTAGGGCGGTAAGGTGTTAGTCGCACTTTACCGTCCGCATTGCTCCTATAGATACTCTCCTTCATGCACATTGTCAACCAATCTGTGAGCGATTCAGGTATTTGGCTTGAATGCGTCCGGCAAGTTGCATGAACTCGGCCAAACCGCCAACAACCTCTAGGCGATTGCAAGCGGTATCCCCATTGCTGGCAAGTTGTTCGCAGATATGTCGCGCATAGTTATAAATATCACCATCACTTGGAGGGAGATATTCCACGCGCCGTTGCGGCGCTTCTGCGTTTACCATTTGTCCAGAGTTTCAACAGTTTTGCGAAACCGAATTGCGCAATGAATTAAAGTAATGGAGATTTCCCCAATGCTGACTCGGAAGGTTCGAATCCTACCTATGCAGCTTAAGAGAAAAAGCGCCTTCCAAGTGCGGATTTCTTCCCTCAAATGGGTTTGAATCCAAGCTTCCCCAATGGGAAAATGAATGGCTTTCCTGC
>JBBSPQ010000071.1:0-7869 GCA_038258585.1 Pseudomonadales bacterium | reverse complement strand
ACCAGGCTGGTAATCGTCCCAATTCTGCGCCTGCCGGTGGTCGCGGCATCTCCCAATTCGCCAGCAGATGCATTGGCTGGTTGTCCTCGCGAGCCCAGAGCGTTCCGGCCGGGCTGCTCGCGAGAGGTGCCATAGTGCGGATAATACCATCAGCAACATCCTCGTTAAGGCTGCCCAGAGCTTGGGTGAATTTCAGCCATTCTTCACGATAGTCATAGTGATAGTTGTAAAAGTGCTTGCTGAGAAATACCCGAATTTGCGCGCGAAGCCTTCCGGAAAATAGTCCGATGACCAGTAAGGCCGCAGCCGCGGCCAGGAAGCCCACCTCCAATACTAAGCTCCAGGAGCCGCCAAGGTAGCTGATAGCGTAGCCCGCCGCTGCCATCCCCAACAGATACAAACCGGCGCCCGTCAGGGTAACCGTGTGGAAAGCCACTTGACGAGATACCTGCAGGTTGACCCGCCAATTGCTGTTGCGGGAGATGGCCACCGCCAATAAGGGAAGGGAAAGTGCATTGATCAGTCCGCGAGCCTCCCACAGCCCCTTATCAAGTTCACGAAACAGCAGTGCTTCCGCGTACATAAAAAAATCATACGCAAGCAGTGCGCCCAAACCCAGGCACAGGAATTTGATAGACCATCTGGCATTCTGCGTGGCATTACGGTACAGCTGTTCAATGAGCACCAAGCCGAGCAATGCCAGCATCAACCATAGGGTGAGGATTAACTGGTAGTGCAGTCCCGGCTCAGATGGTTGAGGCGACAGCAGGGAGCGAGTTGTTATCAAAGCCAGCGCGGCGGCCAGTAGTGGCAAAGATCCTCGTCGCCAGCGCCAACCCCGTATTGACCAGGGAGTGCCGTCAGTTTGCAATCCGAGTAATTGCAACAGGATGAACAACCAACACCCGTCGCGGGCTAGTTCACCCACTTGAATAAGTGTAATTGGCAGGGTTGCACTGATGAAACTGACAGCAACAATGGCTGCCCACCCCGCTGTCGTGGTGCAGGCGACAAACAATGAGGCGCCCAAGGGGTTGGTCCGTCTATAAATTGCCAGCAGAACCCCGAGGATAGCGAAGCCTATGCTCGCGACGAGGTAGGTGATAAATCCAATGTTTACCAGCATGGGGCTACTCTGATTCTGGTGTGGCCTAGCGTTTGCTTGCTGCTTATTGCAGGCAAAGCATGGACTGCCCCAACCCTAGGGTGCTAATCTGTTTCAAGTGAGTCAAACTCATTATTACACAGACTTTACCAAAAACGGTGGAGTTTGCATCCTTTACATTTCCCCAACAGACAAGAGGGGCCGCCTCAATACAATACAGGCCTGTGGCATTGTTTCAAGTTTTAGAAATCGGTGCCGATTCTTTAGTTGTTCTCCCAAAAACTCATTTTAAGTAGTCTTCTACATGGATCTTTCAGAACAATTCCCACGCCACCTCAAAGACAATCCTGCAACCTGGTTAGTAACGGGTGCTGCTGGCTTTATAGGCTCTCATCTTACGCAACAGCTTCTCTTGTTGGGGCAGAACGTGGTCGCTCTGGACAATTTCTCCACTGGTCACCAGCACAATGTGGACGATGTAAGGTCCCAAGTTGGCGAACACGCTGCTGCGCGGTTACGATTCATCAAAGGAGATATTCGTTCTACGGACGATTGTCGACGAGCCGTGGAAGGAGTCGATTTCGTATTGCATCAGGCCGCTCTGGGTAGTGTTCCTCGCTCTCTGGAAGATCCTGCACTGACCAATGAAGTAAATGTCACCGGTTTTCTGAATTTGCTGATTGCCGCCCGAGATGAGGGGGTAAAACGTTTCGTGTATGCGGCGTCCTCGTCCACTTACGGTGACCATCCGGCCCTACCCAAGGTGGAAGACGTCATCGGCAAGCCACTCTCGCCCTACGCTGTCACAAAGTACGTCAACGAGCTTTATGCGGATGTATTTAGCCAGGCTTACGGCGTTGAAGTTATCGGTCTGCGCTACTTCAATGTCTTCGGGCCGCGACAGGATCCTGAAGGGGCCTATGCAGCTGTCATCCCGCGCTGGTTCAACGATTGCATGGAAGGCAAACCCTGCCGTATCAACGGAGATGGTGAAACTTCCAGAGACTTCTGTTTTGTGGATAACGTAGTGCAAGCCAATTTGCTGGCCGCGACCACTCAAAATCCGGACGCGGTGAACCAAGTCTACAATATCGCCTTTGGCGGACGTACCACTCTGAATGAGCTGTGTTTCAACATTCGTGATCTGGTTAGTGACCAACGGCCGGCGCTGAACCTGCCAGAACCGATATACGGCGAATTTCGGGCCGGAGATGTGCGTCACTCTCAAGCGGATATCAACAAAGCAATGCGTCTACTGGGTTATGCACCTAGATGTAATGTGTCAACTGGCCTTGCGCAGACATCAGCGTGGTTCACGGCTCAATCCTCTGACACTGTTGCTGAGAAACAGGAGCTGGAAACAATTGCGATAGTCGGCCTAGGTTACGTCGGCTTGCCACTAGCAGTTGCTTTTGGCAGCCAGCGTCGAACGATCGGGTTTGATCTTAACGAATCAAAGTTGAACCAATACCGAGCGGGTGTCGATCCCACTGGAGAGGTTGGCGCAGAAAAGCTGGCGACGGCAAAGCGTCTGGAACTGACCAGTGATCCGCGCCTGTTGTCCGAGGCGTCGATTGTTATCATCGTGGTGCCCACGCCCATTGACCACGCCCGTCGTCCCGACCTGCGCCCGCTCGAAGGTGCTTCGCGCACCGTGGGTAAGTATCTTCGCCCCGGTACCACGGTGATCTACGAGTCAACTGTGTATCCTGGCTGTACTGAGGAAGTTTGTGTTCCGATCTTGGAGGAAGCCTCAGGCTTGCGCTGGGCTGGGAGACAGGTAGCCGGTGAGCAGACTGAGAGCGAATCCATCGAAGGTTTCTTCATTGGTTACTCTCCGGAAAGGATCAACCCTGGAGACACGGTCCACCGTTTGGAAACAATTACCAAAGTCGTTTCCGGTGACACCGAGAAAACTCTGGAACGGGTGGCAAAACTCTACGAAACTGTGGTGGTCGCTGGCGTCCACCGCGCGGCCAGCGTCAAAGTCGCAGAGGCGGCAAAAGTTATTGAGAACACACAGCGGGACTTGAATATTGCCCTGATGAATGAGCTGGCGCTAATTTTCAATAGGCTCGATATTGACACGCTCGATGTGCTGAAGGCTGCAGGCACCAAGTGGAATTTCCTGCCGTTTCGCCCCGGGTTGGTTGGTGGTCATTGTATTGGCGTCGATCCTTACTATCTTACCTATAAGGCGGAGAGCGTGGGATACCATCCCCAAGTGGTGTTGGGCGGTCGCCAAACCAACGATAGCATGGGCAAGTTTCTTGCCGAGCAGACGGTCAAGCAACTGGTGCGCCATGGTCATCCTGTGGCTAATGCCAAAATTACCGTGCTCGGTTTGACGTTCAAGGAGAACTGCCCGGATTTGCGCAACTCAAAAGTCAGCGACATTGTCCAAGAGCTGAAGGAATACTGTTGTCAGGTGAGTGTTCACGACCCGCTAGCCAACGCTGCCGAAGCCAGCGGCGAATATGACATCAATCTTGTCGCTTGGGAGGAATTAGCCCCTGCTCATGCGGTTATTCTGGCGGTGCCACACGAATCCTATCTTGCCCAGGGTATTGATCTGGTGTTGCCGTTGCTGGCGAATAATGGGGTTGTGATCGACGTTAAGGGGGTGCTGGACCGAGGGCAGGCAAAGGCCGCAGGTATCAATCTGTGGCGACTGTGAACGGCCACGCTAGATCAATTCGCCTCTTCGCACTGTAACGATGAATCACTATGTATCAACAGTTTTATAATTTAAGCGCCGAGCCTTTCCGACTAAGCCCTGACCACAAATTCGCGTACCCTCACAAGGGGTACAGCAAAGCATGGGCGTACATGGAGTACGCCTTCATGCGGGCGGAAGGCTTTGTGGTAATCATTGGGAAGCCAGGTGTTGGCAAGACGACGCTGATTGGTGCCCTGGTAAATAAACTGGCGGATAAACCGGTCAATATCGTCAATCTCGTCTGTACCCAATTGAAGGCGGATGATCTGCTCAAGATGGTGGCGTACGAGTTTGGAATTCCGGTCTCGATAGTGAAGAAAGGCGAAATATTACAACGCCTGACGCAGCAGTTGAGAGCCTGGTCTAGCGAAGGCCGTCGCGCACTTCTCATTGTTGACGAAGCGCAAGATTTGTCCATCTCCGCGATGGAAGAGCTTAGACTTTTAACCAATATACAGGTTGATGCGCGGCCCCTGCTGCAGATATTCCTCCTAGGTCAGCCGGAGCTCCGCAAACTGATTCTCAGCCCTCGAATGGAGCAAGTTCGCCAGCGTATTATTGCGGCCAGTCACATCAAGGCTTTAGAGAAAGACGAGACTGAAGCGTATATACGCCATCGTTTGGAAACGGTTCAATGGCGGGGAGATCCCGCAATCAGCAAGCCGGTATACCCTCTGATTTACAAATTTAGCGAAGGAATCCCCAGGCGCATCAATATGATCTGTAGCCGTTTGCTGCTGCATTGTGCAGTGGAGCAAAAGCATCAGGTCACCGTGGCGGATGTGCGTGAAGTTATAGAAGAATTACAGAGTGAGGATCTGGCCTCCGGAGACAGTTTTTCGGAGTCTGACTTCCAGCAGGAAGATGTATTTGATGAAGTTCTCCGTGAGGATGAGGTTGATACTGCCCCGGCGATTGATGACAACGAACCGATGGTTGCGGTGAGCGAACCGACGCTTGACGAGAACGAACCACCGGTTCCTGTTCGTCTCTTTAAGGAAGCTTTTGACCAGATCAAAAAAACCGAAAACGATCACACGGAGATTTCCGGCATCGAACCCGCTGTGATAGAGCAGGAGTTGCCGCCACCTGAACCAAGCCAAGAGGAGGAAATGAAGACTGTCCCGAGCCCGGCTCGCACCAACAAACCCAAATCTCCTTGGTTTGTGGTGATGATTGTCTTGATCACCGTGATTCTGGTCACCTATGCGGGCTGGATCTGAGGTAGATTTATTTAGCGCCCTTGCCAAACGCTACCACTTCAACGGTCCTCAAAAGCACAATACAGTCAAGGTAAAGGCTCTGGTTCTTTACATAGTACAAATCGAATTCAAGTTTGTGTTTAGCGTCAGCGACGGAGGAGCCGTAAGGATAATTTAACTGAGCCCAGCCCGTGATGCCGGGTTTCACACAATGGCGTTTTTCAAAGTAGGGTATCGAGCTTGCCAACTCGCTGACAAATTCCGGGCGTTCTGGCCGCGGTCCTACAAACGCCATGCTTCCGCCAAGCACATTGAGAATCTGCGGCAACTCATCAATCCGAAGTTTTCGAATCACTTGCCCTACTCGGGTTATTCGGGCATCGTTCTTGGTAGCCCAAACTGCTTTGCCATCAGCCTCTGCGTTGATAGACATACTGCGGAATTTCATCACACTGAACTCTCGTCCATAGAGTCCAACACGTTTTTGACGGAAAAAAACCGGAGCGTTGAAACCGTCTTCAAGCTTGATTGCCAGTACGGTGAGCAGCATGAACGGCCAGGTGACCACTAGTAAAAGTAGCGCCGCGCTGATATCAAATAATCTCTTGCAGAATCCTCCTGCTAACTGCGGATTGAAGCGCTGAGCAAAGATAAACCACTCAGGGGGCGCTTCTTCCACCAGTACCTTGTCAGCTTCCTGTTCAAAGAAATCGAGAAGATTTACTACTGATACTCCCAGCATCCGGCAGCGTAGTAATTCCTCTCCTGGAAGGTTATCCCGCTGATTGTCCAGCGCGACGACCACTTGATGAATTTCGTGTTGGCGCACATATTCGGATAAGGGTTGCTGCAGAGCGATGACATTGCTCGTATCGATTGTAGCGTCTTCACCCGGGATGCGCACAAAAGCGCATATACGGAATCCATGGTGGTCACTCTCGCGGCGCATTTTACTGACAATGTTGCTTGCCTTACGTCCGGCACCAAGCACCAGAACGCGGCGATTGAACTTCTCAAGCTTCACAGTGTTTCTGAATATATTCCCTGAGATCAGGCTGGATATAAACGCTATGGCGGCAGCGTAGACAAAGATACCTTTAAACGGAAAATGGAGTGGAAAGGAAAAAATGATTGCTGTCATACCAATGGTCATCAATATAAATGCACCCACGGTTCTGAGCAGAACCCCATGGACACCACCGCGCATGCGCGGTTGATAAAGGCCCATTGACAACATCGCCAGCATGGTCATGCCAACGAATACCCCGGTCCATAAAGGGAGTTCTGTGCTGTATTGGGAGATCAATACGGGATCTGGCAGGAAATATAACCATGCGGCTAGATAACAGGAGGCGCAGAAAAGTAAAGCATCTGCTACGGCGAGCCATGAATAGGTGACTTGCAGGTTAAGGTTGAGACGCTGTAACCCGGCCAAATTTCTTAGAAGCATTGCGGATGTCCCCTTTCTGTGTCAGCAGTGCACGTTTACAAATTGCTGAGGAGACAACAAAATCTCCCAAGTTGATAGGACTTTAAAGCAGGAACTTTCATGTATCGAAGCGGTGTTTTTTACCATCCCTGAAGCGACGCATCAGATCATAGGGGGATATATATTACAGTGAATTATTCCACAAATATAAACTTCTTTCTCTAACCGCTACTTTTTCAATATCGGCCAATCTCCTTACACCTTAAATCGCTCTCCTTCTTAAGTTGTGACAACTGCCTCGTCTGGGCCAATGCTAATGTTTTACCGGTTACTGCCGAAGTCTGTATACTGACGCGCCTGCTCTGGAGAGAAGGCCGCTCGGTAAGAATCAGGCAGTTAAATCGACATATAGATTAGCTTTTAAATTGATATATGGAAGCCCGATGATGCAGCACGACAGACCCGCACCACATATCCTCTGCGTGGTAGGAGCTCGACCAAATTTCATGAAAATTGCCCCTCTGATGCGTGTTTTTCGAGCGCCGGGCAGTAGCGTCACTGCGAGTCTCGTCCACACTGGGCAGCACTACGATAAAGCGATGAAGCATACTTTTTTTGATCAACTGCATATTCCCGAACCGGATGTGGATCTGGAAGTGGGCTCCGGCAGCCACGCTGTGCAGACGGCTCAGATCATGCAGCGTTTCGAACCAGTGCTAGATGAGCATAGACCGGCGGCCGTGCTAGTGGTTGGTGATGTCAATTCCACGATTGCCTGTGCGCTGGTAGCCGCTAAAAAACAAATACCGGTAATTCATGTTGAAGCCGGGTTACGCAGTGGTGACCGCTCGATGCCGGAAGAGATCAACCGGATTCTGACCGATCAGCTTTCCGACCTACTGTTTACAACTGAATTAGCTGCAGCCGACAACTTGAAGCGGGAAGGCGTCAGCGAGGAAAGGATATTCTTCGTTGGCAATGTGATGATCGACTCCCTGCGCTATAACCTGGCCAACGCAGTACCCGCTAGCCAGACTCTTTCCAATGCTGGGGCCTCCTCAGCTTTCATGAGCAGTCGCTATGGATTGCTCACTTTGCATCGCCCATCAAATGTCGATGACCCGATCGTATTGCGTGGACTGCTACAGGCATTGACTAAGATAAGTGAGGTGACACCGTTGGTGTTCCCCGTTCATCCGCGCACACGCACCAAGATTACGGAGGCAAACCTGGACAGCCTGCTTGAGGCTGCCAATATTCTCTTGCTGCCTCCGCAAGGCTATCTGGAAATGCTAGGGTTGATGGCTGAAGCTCAACTAGTGCTCACCGATTCCGGTGGTATTCAGGAGGAAACCACGGCCCTCGGTGTTCCCTGCCTAACGCTGCGCAACAGCACCGAGCGCCCCATTACTGT
>JBBSPQ010000070.1:0-7876 GCA_038258585.1 Pseudomonadales bacterium | reverse complement strand
GTTGAGAATCCGAAATACTCCAGGGGCAACGAGTAATCACCCACTGCGGCAGGATCGGTGTAGAAGCCTAGATCGTAGTCCTCGAGGATATCTTCAGTGACTCGATCGGTATAAGTAATCTGAACACTCATTTCATCAGTCAATGAATGCTCGAAACCTATGACCCACTCATCGGTATAGGGAGTCTTGGTAGTAGGAGCGAAGTAACCGTCCTGCACCTGAGCACCACCACGAGTACGGAAAGTCACCCACTGATTACCCACATACACCTGCTCGTCACGCACGGAACCTGATAGCGTGCCGGCAAACTGAGTCATGTCGGTTCGGATAGGATCGTAGTAACGACCAGTGAAGCCCCAGACCTTGCTGGCACCATCACCAAACAGGTCATAGACAACGCTGAAGCGTGGCGCATATTCCCAATCGAAGGTAAACACTTTGGTACCGTCAGTCGCAATGTGATCCCACTTTTCAGCGCGCACACCAGCGTTGACGGTCCAATGCTCATTAATGTTCCAGCTGTCCTGAAGGAAGAAAGACTGCCCTTGGGTTTTGAATGACAGTGGTGCTTTAGCCGACTGCATAATGCGATAGACATTCACTTGACCGTCGGGGTTACCTGCAGTGCTGTTGAATGCCAGTGCTGCCAGTTCTGTACCAGAGATTACACCCGAACTGTCGCTGTCCAATAAGCCCAGGAAGTAAGCCGAGTTGGAGCTGGCTGCCATGCCGTCAATGATGCGCTGATAGTCGTCTTCGGAGAGATCTCTCTCGCCCGTCCAGGTGCCAGTCACATACCCGCTCAGTGGAATGCCGGCGTTCTGCGTACCAACAGACGTGTACTGCGAGCCGTCACCAGTGTACACGAGATCATATTTTCTCTCGTTTTCGGTATCGGTGTAACCGGCCTTGAACTCGTGGGTACCAAAATTGGTATCAAGGAAGTATTCGGCAGTGATAGACGCCGTCTCCTTGTTACGGAAGTCGATGGTGTCTGAACCCCGACCGCCTCGGTCAGTTTCCGCGTTGGTGACAGCGACACCAGTATAGGCGACATCGTTTCGGCTACTGCTGTCTGCCGCAGTGCTACTCAACTCACCTTCATGCTTGGCATAATCCAACGTCAGAATGAGATTGTCCCAGGAATGAGAGTAAGAGTACTTGTAGTTGTCACCGCCCTGCACGCGCGCGCTGTCTCGAATTGCCAGCACGGTGTAGTCGTCAGAACCGTCACGCTCGAATGGATCGTTGAAGTATTCTGCAACGAACTTGTCGTTATCGGTAGGCTGGAACGACAGCTTGATGAAACCGAGATCCTGAGTGGTGTTTACTGTGCGCAGGAAGTCCGATGTTACCGGATCAATCAGATCCTCTTCTCGCTCTTTTCTCTGGAAGGAAGCGAAGAACCAGAGCTTGTCTTCGATGATGGGACCACCGAGAGTTGCGGCTGTATCGAAGGTAGAGAACGTGCTGTCCGGCAGGTTGTCATTGCTGCCTACTAGAGTGTCGCTCTGAGAGTAATAGTTCAATGAGCCATGAAACTCGTTGCTGCCTGATTTAGTCACAACGCGAGAAATCAGGCCCTGTCCGCCTTCGTACTCTGCTGGAACCCCCCCAGTAATGATTTGCTGTTCCTGAATAATCTCAGAGTTGAAGTTCGCGCCAAATCCGCCAGTCAGGTTGTCGGTGATATTCACACCGTCGATGAAATACACGTTATCCGTAGAGTTACCAGCCGTGTTGCCGTTGGAGTCCACTGCATCGGAATAGTTAACCCCGGATTTTGATGAAGGGTTACCGTTCAGCGTAGGCTTGGTCGAAGGAGCGAGTTGAAGATAGGACTGGTAACTTCTGCCTGTTGGCAGTGATTCAGTCAGATCCAGCGTTACATCCGTACCAATCAAAGCGGAAGTTGTATCCACCAATTGGGCACGGTCCATACGCCCCACTACCACCACTTCTTCAATCGTTGCTGACGCGCGCGCAATCTCATAATTCAAGGAGAAGTTACGACCGGAGACGACCTGTACGTTCTGGTTACGTAGCGGTTGGTAGCCCGATCCGGACACCACCACTTCATACTGGTTCGACGGGTCGAGACCCAGCAGTCTTACTTGTCCTTGACTGTCAGTCATTCCTGACTTACTGGTCAAACTCTCCGGAGTGTTGGCCTGAACCATCACATTTGGAAGTGGATTACCTGCAGGGTCGGTGACTGTTACGGCCAGACTTCCGGTATCACCGTAAGCTGAAGAGGCTATCGCTGCGGTTAGCATCAGCGTTGCTGTAGAAAGTTTGAACGGATTGCGTTGTGAGAGTTTTCTCATTTTTCCTCCTAATAAAAATAAATTTCCAGAGTGCTCAGTCGCTTCTTTTTATAGGGTAGAGGATCTGAGGCAATCCATGGACCACGGATCTGATTTCTTTTCAACGGCGAGACTAGCACTTACTTTTCAATTTCTCGGATAAAATTCATACCGATTTCTCAAATTTGAAAATAAATCACACAAATATGGAACTTTTAATGAGATAGGGCGTCAATTGTCTCGAATTAGGTCTAAGCAAATTACAGCCCAGCATTAGGTTATGCGTCTAACATTCGGTAATTAGAAGAGAAATAAGAGACAAAAACTCTCTCAGTATGGAAAGCCGAGGACGGCTGATACGAATCGACAAAACAGCCTTTGATTACCTGTTTCATCAGACGCTTTGCGCCCAAACATGGAGCGCCCCGCCTCATTTTGGAACCTGTTTTGAATAGATTTTAGCTAAAGATTCGTCGCAGCCAACCTCATGACGATGTCATAATTTGCGCGAACGAATCGGTAAAGTTCGCTTTCGAGAATACGCTCCTGATCGCTGTGAGCTCCAAATCCTAGCGGCCCATCCTCCGCATCAATTCCCGGACCAATACCGTAACATTGGACACCTTTCGCACGCAGATATGCCATGTCGGTCGCACCTGTACTCATCACTGGCAGGACCGGAGCTCCGTAATGTTGCTCAAAGACCGCCTCGATCACCTTGAACCCTTCCGAATCCAGAGGCGTTGAAGCGCCAGGTCGCAGATTCCGGGGCGCCCAGCTCACGTTGACTGCAGGATCGTTAACGACTTCGCGCACCGCACTGAGAAATTGCTCCGGATCTTCGTCAGGCAACAGTCGCACATCAAGCGTCGCTATCGCTTCCGAAGGAATCACATTGACACGATAACCTCCGTCGAAAATATTGGGCGAGATCGTACTGAACAGAACGGCGGCGTTGCGAGGCTCGTTGTCCTTCATATATTCCAGTGCGGCGATACCAGCTGCGGAATTGGGATTGAGCAACGCACGATAACGCGCAGCGTCTTCAGGACTGGACAGTGCCGCGAGGCGCGAGAAATAGGATGTGGTGGTATCTGACAGGCGGACCGGTGGTTGCCACTCCGCCGCAGCCGCTACCGCTTTTGCAAGGCTAACAATGGCGTTGCTGCGTAGCGGCACAGAACCGTGACCGGATATACCATTGCTCGTCAGCATGATCGCGCGCGGCAATTTCTCTACCGTTTGCACTGATGCATACAATACTTCACCGTTCTGGCGCACTACGCTCGCCCCTTCGGCAAGACAGTATTCGGCATCAATGGTCGAAAAGTGTTGATTGACCATGAACTCGATTCCGATGTTGGTCGAACCTTCTTCTCCGGATTCGGCGAGCAGAATCACATCACGATCCAGTTCAACGCCCTGTCGCTTGAGCATCAGCATTACCATCAATGCGGCGGTAAGATTGTCCTTATCATCGACAGCGCCGCGTCCATAGACCCAGCCGCCGTCACGGGTGGCGCTAAAAGGCGGAAAGGTCCACTTGGAGGGATCGACGTTCACCACATCCTGGTGAGCCATCAGCAATAGCGGGCGCTTACTGCCATTTCCAGGCAGACGAGCGACGATATTGGGACGATCAGCTTCCAGAGCGAATGTTTGTACATCTATACCTTCGGCTTGCAATACGGAGACGAGGTAATTGGTGAGATCGATCTCTCTACCGGGAGGGTCGGCAGTGTCGGTTTGAATAAGGGTTTGAAAGTGGCGCAGGGTTTCGGCGTTGATTGCGTCCCAATCCTGCTCCGCAGGGGCCGCAAACGCCGAACCAATCGTACACACGAATAACAGCGCAACGCCCGGCGGCGTATAAGAACGCATTTTCACAGTGACACTCCTAGTACAAGAATACGATCTGGCTGATTCTTGATACGGTATGGGTCTGAATATGGATTTACGGAGAATAGAATCTATCGGCTTGCAGGTCCACGGGTTTTGTTAAATCTTGCCGCTTTGATGGAGTGCGTTGAAACCTGCATTAGTCGACGGGTCAAGATTCGCTTACAGGCTGGCATGATGTGTCTCCGCACCTTATAATGCACGGCCCCAAATCGGGGAGCAGGGCCTATAGCTCAGTTGGTTAGAGCAGCGGACTCATAATCCGTTGGTCCCAGGTTCAAGTCCTGGTGGGCCCACCAAATTCCTTTCGAATCATTCAGTTACGTTTTGCACAACGGACTATGAGTTTTTATAGTCCGTTTGCCGCCCTGTGGCCCCCTGTAAATACACGCCGAATTAAATGAATACTAAATGGGGTATTTGCGTTGCATAGGGGGTAAGTCCATTTTCATCTTGGTCATGGTCCAAAATGAGGGGGAAAGGTATTGACAAGTTAACTGCCTAGATCAAACAAAATCTTCGTATAGCCATTTCTATATCGCCACTGCCCTTTCCCAAGACGCAAAAGCACACGATCTAAGATACCGATAATTCTTAGCCGACACTAAGTGCCTACCCAAATTGAACAGATTGTATACCGCAGCATGAGCACTCAGGAACCGCTGCGCCTGCTCAATAGATTTGAACTTACGCATACCCCGCTCCCTCACTCGCGTCGGCTCATGCGATAGCTCACATCGATTGTTGGCATATTGTGATGTATCGTGAATGACCTCAGGGATCAGTTCTCTGTGAGCTACGCCGTAACTCCTTAATTTGTCCGTGACAATCTTCCTAGGTTCACCCTGATGATTCTTCAAGAGTCGCTTAAAGAAACGCTTTGCGGCCTCTCCATCTCTTCTCTTCTGGAGAAATACATCAACGACCTCGCCGTCTTGATCAACTGCTCTCCATAAGTAATGTTGCTTACCTTGGATCTTGACGAAGACTTCATCAATGAAGAACGTATCGCCATATCCTTGATGCTTTCGCCTTAACCTACGGGCAAATTGAGGGCCAAACTTGTTGCACCAGAGGCGAATGGCTTCGTAGCTAACTGTGACGCCCCGTTCGGCCAGTAGATCCTCAATATCTCTATGGCTGAGGTTGAATCGGTGGTAAAGCCATACGGCATATTGGATGATTTCTGGCGGGAATCGGTGGCGCTTGTACATTTTAGTCTGAGTCATTAGCTGAATACTGGCAGATTGGGGGTTAACTTGTCAGTACCATCTGAACAGCTAAATTACTAAGATGCGCATAATCAGGGGTGGCGGGTTAAAGCGTCGCCCCTTTTTTTTGAGGAAATTATGAAGTTTTGGTTACTAATTGCGATCTATCTAATGAGCACTTTCTCGGTGGTGAATGCGCAGGAATTTGGCCCAAACCCTGACGCTCTCATTTTGTCGTTCGACATGCAAGGCGGGCAAAAACCCCGAACCGCAGATGGTCCTGTTTTGCAGATATATGCCAATGGGACAGTGATTACTCGCGCAACCAAGCCGGGCGATTCTCCTTTAATCACGCAAATAAGTGAAGACGATCAGATCGCACTCTTCAACGAACTGGTTGATGATTCGGGCATTCTAAACATCACCACGGAGAGCATCGAACATGAGATAAAAACGCTTCAACCGCAGTTACGTCAGTTCCCGGACACACCTGTGACATCACTTTCGATCGACTTACCGAAGGGCAGCACGTCGATTCGTATCAAGGGCGTGTCGGCGCAGGCCTATCTCGTTCCCGAAGCCGCGTCGTTACAAAGCCTATTTTCTGTCCAGCGTCTTCTATTAGACTTTGCCCAGCGCGTTAACGCTGAATCAGAGTGACTCTGTTCGGCGTTACTAAAATTGCTCTAGTATACTATCAGCCCATCCATTGAAATGATTTTTGACGCTCTTTTATAATCTGATGTTCGCAAAATATATCAGGAAAAATTTTTTCTGGATCGAATCATATCCTTTCCTAGCATTCCTTCACCCGAAAAAGAGACACACTTCAAGAACACAAATCTCAATAAATTCTCCGCAAGAGAAGAGCTATGGTCTTTCCATTTAAATAGTGATTACGCTATCAATTATGGACTCACGAATTTTACTTGAAGCCCCAATAAACGGACCGGTACTATTGTTTGCAGGAGTATACGGAGGGAGTTTCCTCCCTCCTATACAATTCGTGACCTGTCTTAGGACGAGCGCGAATGTATCTTTAAACCTTTTTGCGGCGGCGTCTGAGCGCCAGGGCGCCAGTCAACCCTAGACCGAACAAAGGCAGCGAACCAGGAGTGGGCACTGAAGAGGGGGGATCTGTGTCGAAATTATAGCTTATACGCGCACCGCATCCCGCCTGAGTTGATTGTGTAGTAGATATATTGCCACCACCACCCGTAACAGATAGACCCGACAGCGAATCACACGTCAGACTGAAGATGCCGCCGCCAGGATTCTGTAGAGAAGCTAAAATCCCGAACAAATCACTGCTGGACGTGTCGTTTATAAGAAAAGGACCGAAATTGCGTGTTTGACCGACGGTATAGTTCATGACACCCGAATTCGAAGACAACGAGATGTTGTTCCCAGCCAAAATGGGACTCAACGCACCGAGACTACTTGACCACAACAGCTCAGTGCTGCTGGTAATTCTTGCGTTTTGCGCCTGAGCGGAGTTATTCGTACCACCGTATGTGAAAGAGGCTCCGCCGAAAAGATCGAGAGTCGCCCCTGTCAACGTACCCATCGTCGAGTCGAATAGACTCAGGTTGCCGGTTTGGCTGATTTCGGTCGTTTCAAGTGGTATTGGCGAACCAAACTCGTAGGAAATAAGCCCGGCCTGTGCATTCAACGCAAAGCAAGAGGACGCTAAAGTTACGGCAAAAACAATTTTTTTCACTTTCATGAGATTTCCTTTAGATATTTTGAAGAGCTTCCTGATTATGAGCATAAATCGAGCCAAATGGAGAGATCCCGCAAACCCTTTGTATTTGTTAAATTAATTTTTTAAGGGCGATTCGTAAATTTAATAGATGTAAAGAAATTCGACACTTTCCTCTAGTCACTATGTATTTTGACGGGCGCCACAAGAGTGTGGATGTGGACGTTAAGAATTTCTTCCACCAAGACGAAGTTCTGCAAGACGGTTGTTATATCTCGGTCCTAGTTCAGCGTTCGGTCGCCTGGAACCGCTTGAGATTCTTCAACTTACGAAGTTCAGTCGGAACGCACGGAGCAATCAGGTTTGGATATGGTTCGGTTTCGGTGGTAAATCAAGGTTCGGTACAAAAAATACTGTTGAGAATCTGTGACTTACGAACGAAAAAGGCAGCCCGTTCCACTGCCTCATAATCCGTTGGTCCCAGGTTCAAGTCCTGGCGGGCCACCAAATTTCCTTTCGAATCATTGAGTTACGTTTCGAGCAACGGACTATGAGTTTTCATGGCCCGTTTGCCGCTCAAATTCTCCCGTAAGGCCACTCCGAAGCAGTGGCACACTAGGTTCTTATTCCTCAAATGATCCTTATTAGAATTGGGATGGTTGCCCAGAGCTTACGTTGCGGTTTTGAGCCAAGGACACTCAGACTTAGCAAGAAGCAAAAAAAGAAAAGCCAACCGATAGGCTGGCTCTTTCAGTGAC
>JBBSPQ010000069.1:0-7910 GCA_038258585.1 Pseudomonadales bacterium | reverse complement strand
TGTGCTGGTGTCCTCGCGTGACCGCGTTCAGGATGTCAAGCGGATAGTTCAGCAGCTGGAAAAAGATGGACGCTCCGAGAGTGTCAATCACGTGCTTGTGTACCGACCTTGGGGCAGCTACGAGTCACTGGCAATGGGTGCAGGATTTCAGGTGAAGCATATTGCCGTGAAGCCCGGCGCGTCGCTTTCGCTACAAATGCACCATCACAGGGCGGAGCACTGGATAGTTGTCAAAGGCAGTGCGACGGTCACGTGCGATGAAAATGTATTTACTCTCAATGAGAACGAATCGACGTTTATCCCGCTGGGTAGTAAGCATCGTTTGCAGAATAAGACGACGGAGACAGTAGAGTTGATCGAAGTGCAGACCGGCAGTTATCTGGGGGAAGACGATATCGTTCGATTCGATGATATTTATGGCAGAGTGGCGAATAAAAAAGTGTGACATCAGTCGTGCAGCGGCATCGAAAGCAACACCGTAATTAGTATAGTGAATTAAACGTTATTAGGAAAAGGACAGTGAAAACAATGGACACAATAAGGAAATGTTTATTCCCCGCCGCAGGATACGGAACCCGCTTTCTTCCTGTGACCAAATCGATGCCGAAAGAGATGTTGCCTTTGGTCCACAAACCGTTGATCCAATACGGTGTGGAAGAGGCAATGGCAGCTGGCATGAATGGCATGGCAATTGTGACGGGCAGGGGGAAGCGTGCCATTGAGGATCACTTCGATGTTAGCTATGAGTTGGAGGATCAGATTGCGGGTACAGATAAGGAAGATGCACTGGCAGGAATTCGCAAAATCATCAAAGATTGTACTTTTTCCTATACGCGCCAAATTGAAATGAAAGGACTTGGGCATGCGATTCTGACCGGCGAATCGCTGATAGGACATGAGCCTTTTGGCGTTGTGCTCGCTGATGACTACTGCGTCACCGACGGCGATGGGGTTCTGGCGCAAATGGTAAAACTGTACGAGAAATATCGTTGCAGCATTGTAGCCATTGAAGAAATCCCTCCCGAAGAAACCCATAAGTACGGGGTGATAGCGGGTACAGAAGAAGCCGATAATCTGTATCGAGTCAACGAGATGGTGGAAAAGCCGGACTCTTCGGTAGCGCCAAGCAATCTTGCCATCATTGGACGCTACATTTTGACGCCGGACATTTTCGATATTTTACGAGATACGCCTCCCGGTCGAGGCGGTGAAATCCAGATTACCGATGCGCTGATGACGCAGGCGAAAATGGGTAATGTTCTTGCATATAAATTTAAGGGCCAGCGTTTCGATTGCGGCAGCATCGACGGATTTATGGAAGCCATTAACTACAACTACAAGAACATCTACAAGAAAGCCTGAGTCGGCACTTGTTTGATGCTCAGTAAAAGAGGATCGAATCAACAGATGAAAATTGAGATTAATTGCTTTAAACCCTATGACATTCGTGGTCGCATTCCCGATCAACTCAACGAAGACATCGCTTATCGTGTTGGGCGCGCTTATGCGGCCTGGCTCAAGCCCAAGAATGTGGTGGTAGGCTACGACATTCGTCTGACCAGTGAGTCTTTATGCAACTCACTCACCAAGGGGCTTTTGGAATCCGGCGTGAATGTTATCAACATTGGTCAATGCGGGACGGAGGAAATCTATTTTGCAACGTCATACCTGAAAACCAGCGGCGGAATTGTTGTTACGGCCAGTCATAATCCAAAAGACTATAACGGCATGAAACTGGTGCGGGAGGATTCCAAGCCCGTCAGTGGCGACACGGGGCTGAACGAGATTAAAGCACTTGCCGAGGCAGGGGAGTTTGCCTCTGCTAATAAGCCCGGCACTCTGACAACGCAGGACACCAAACCTGCCTATATCAAACATCTGCTGAGCTATGTCGATGTTGATCAGCTCAAGCCGTTAAAGCTGGTTGTCAATGCAGGCAACGGCGGCGCTGGCGCAGTTGTCGATCTGCTGGAGCCGCATTTGCCGTTTGAGTTTATCAAGGTGCACCACCAACCAGATGGCCATTTTCCCAATGGAGTGCCGAATCCACTCCTGGAAGAAAATCGCCAACCCAGTATCGATGCCATCCTCGCGAGTAAAGCCGATATGGGGATCGCTTGGGACGGCGACTTCGATCGCTGCTTTTTCTTCGATGAACGGGCAGATTTCGTCGAAGGGTATTATATCGTTGGTTTGCTGGCCGAAAGTTTCTTGAGCGTCAATCCAGGCGGCAAAGTAATTCACGATCCACGCCTTACTTGGAACACGATCGAGATTGCTAAGGAGCACGGCGGTGAGGCGATTCAGTGCAAAACGGGTCACGCCTTCATCAAGGAGCGCATGCGTATAGAGGACGCGGTCTATGGTGGTGAAATGAGTGCTCACCATTATTTCCGTGACTTTGCTTACTGTGACAGTGGCATGATTCCATGGTTGCTGGTAGCGCAGATGGTCTCGAAAACGGGTAAGACGCTTTCGCAGTTGGTGGAAGAGCGCATGGCGGCGTTTCCTGCCAGTGGTGAAATCAATCGTACTATTCAGGACCCGGCAGCGTTGCTGAAAAAAGTGCAGGCGCACTATGAGAAGGCGGCGAGCGCGGTCGATTTCACTGATGGTCTGAGCATGACATTTGATAAATGGCGTTTCAATCTGCGAATGTCAAACACTGAGCCTGTTGTGCGTTTGAATGTTGAGTCGCGTGCGGATAAGGCGTTGATGAAGGAAAAGACTGCTGAGTTGCTGGCGTTTATGTAGCACTCCGAATGCCGAGCCGTGGTTGTGAAGTGGGCAACTCTGGACACGCCTACAAGTACATTCCTGTTAGGCTCGGCTCACGCCATCCGACCGCCATGGATGGCGAAAGTGCAGAAAATGCAGGAGCATTTTTCTTCCATGGCGCTCGACAGTCCTTCTTGGTCCACCTCACAACCCCAACTCTATCCTTGTTGTTGGACGGACCCGAGGGCCAGAAACACTTGATATTGTGAGGACAGGTTTACCCACAACCCAAATTTTTAGAGGGGAGGGTTCCACTCCATCTTGGAACTCCAGGTATCCTCGCCGTTGCTCTCGAATCCCAAGTGCAGGTAAAAATCACGAGCCGGATTGATTTTTAGAACGCTCAGGCGTAGTGGTTTCTGCTTTTCCTTTGCTGATTGCTGCGCTTTTTCTACAAGAGTGCGTCCTAACCCCTTTCCTTGGTGCAGGAAAGGAACGATGACCATCTCTAGCCAAAGATGATCGTTTTTTTCCAGAATGCTGTAAGCGCCGACATCCTCTGCACTCGTGGTGGCGATGATGAAACTCGATGGAGGAAGGTTGTCATAGAAACCGTGCTGTTGAAACAGTTCGTTCCAGCCCCAGGTTTTTTCAATGTAGTCGGACATCGTGGCTTTGAAGGTTTCGTAGAGCCAGTCCATATCCGACTTCTCGGCTTTACGGAAATTGATGGTGTTCATCGTGTCGTCTTTGAGCCAGGCAACGGAGAGGCGAGGCGGCGGGTCCAACCCAGCTGCTTTTCGATGGCGCTGATCATGGCGCCAGCAACGTCCTTGCCAGTGACTTCTTCGATGTCTTCTATACGGGGCGATGAGTTGACTTCGAGAATCAGGGGACCCTTGCGTGCACGGATAATATCCACACCAGCCACTTTCAGTCCCATCACTTTCGCGGCTTTCATGGCCAGACGTTTTTCTTCCGGGGAGATTTTCACCGCACTCGCCGAAACGGAGCGATGGAGGTTGGCACGGAAGTCACCAGCGACGGCCTGTCTCTGCATGGAGGCAGTGACTTTGCCATCGACGACAAACAGACGCAGATCCTTTCCGTCGGCTTCTTTGATGAATTCTTGCACCAGCAGATTTGCCTGCAATGACTTGAAGGCATTGATCAGACTTTCGCCAGCCTTGCGGGTTTCTGCGAGTACTACGCCGCGTCCCTGCGGCCCTTCGAGCAGCTTGACTACCAATGGCGCGCCGTTAACCATGTCGATCAATTCGTCGGTTTCGATTGGGCTGTCGGCAAAGCCCGATGTAGGAATGCTCAGTCCATGGCGCAGCAATGCCTGTAACGAATAGAGTTTGTCTCGCGAATTGCTGATGGATTCTGCCGAGTTGAGCGAGTAGATGCCAATCCCTTCAAATTGCCGGACCAAGGCACAACCATAAAAAGTGAGATCAGGCCGGATGCGCGGAATGACAGCATCGAGTTTGTTGAGAATTCTGCCGCCTCGGTAATGCACTTCCGGATTCTCGGCATCCAGTTTCATGTAGCATTGTCTGATGTCATAGAAACGCATGCGGTGGCCGCGCTCTTCACCTGCTTCCATGATTCGCAGGTTGCTGGGTAGGTCGGGATTGCTGGCAAGCAGGCCAATGCTTAGGCCGGAAGTCTCTCGGGTATGGTCGACGTAGTGTTGTTCCAGCAGTTCATCAGGAATCTGTCCGCCGAGGAAGCCGGCGGCCGGGTCCACCAGAATCCGACCGACCATGGCTTCGCGGCCCAATAACATGCGATAACCCATAGAGTCACGGTTAGTCAGTGTTAATTCTATATCCCAGCATTGTTCATCGTGTTGTAAAGGTGTGCGAATGACAAAGCGCTTTTCTGCGATTCCGCTGGAACTTTTTACTACACGTTTATCGACGACTTCTGCTTCGCAACGCACGATAGTGCGGCGATTGTTCTGCAGTGGGTGAACTTCAAAACTGACCCACGTGACATCCTCGCGTTTGAACGATTTAATGTTGAAGGCGTGCATGGACGATGTCTTCGCACCAGAGTCCACTCTTACTTTGATTGCAGGAATGCCTAGTTGCGGCAACGAACACCATTCTTCGCTGCCGACGATGATCTTTTCGTTATTTTTTTTCATCAATTTTCCGGCAGTGGTTAATCAGTCCATTCGTGGAAGCGTCAAATTCCTTGCTTTGCTTTCCCGCTGCTAGAGCGCTGTAAAGTTCCTCGCCCATTTGCTTGCCCAGTTCCACGCCCCATTGGTCGAAGGCGTTAATGTGCCAGATGACACTTTCGACAAACACTTTGTGTTCGTATATCGCAATCAGGCCGCCCAGCGTTTTCGCGGATAACTCCTGCAGCATGATCGTCGTGCTGGGTCTGTTGCCTGCTATTACTTTGTGAGGTGCCAACGCCTTGGCTTGTCTCTCGTCCATTCCCGCGGTGATAAGTTCCTCATAAGCAGTCTTCTGGTCTTTCCCCTGCATAAGGGCCCGACTCTGACTGAAACAGTTGGCCAGCAGATGGGTATGTTGATCGGCATCCTCGGTCCACTGAGAGGTAACAATGCCGATGAAGTCCGCAGGAATAAGGTGGGTGCCCTGATGGAGTAGTTGATGGAAGGAATGCTGGCCATTGGTTCCGGCGCTGCCCCACACCACAGGCCCAGTGCACGTTTGAACTGGAGTGCCATCGACTTCAACGGACTTGCCCAGACTCTCCATTTCCAGTTGTTGCAGGAATGCAGGAAATAAATGCAACGACTGGCTGTAAGGGAGAATCGCTTGGCTGGATGCGCCAGCGAAACCCGTATGCCAGATCGCTAGCAGTCCCATGATGACGGGAATGTTGGTTGCAAAGGGTGTCTTCGCGAAATGATGATCCATCTCACTGGCGCCTTGTAGCAGCTCGCGGAATTTGTCCATCCCGACGGCGAGCGCTATGGGTAGCCCGATGGCTGACCACAAGGAATAGCGTCCGCCTACCCAATCCCACAGTGGGAAAATGTTGTCGGTGCCTATGCCAAAGGCCTCGGCCTTGCTGACATTAGCGGAGACCGCTACGAAGTGTCGGGCTACCAACTCGGCGTCTCCGCCGTTGTCCAGATACCAGCGTCTTGCCAGAGCAGCATTCTGATGGGTTTCAAGAGTATTGAACGATTTCGAGGCAATGATGAACAGGGTTGTCTGGGGATCCACAGTCGCCAGCGCCTCGCGCATGTGTACGGGGTCAACATTGGAAACGAAGTGAACATCCACCTGCGGGACATGCCAGTATTTCAGAGCCTCTGCCACCATGGCGGGACCGAGATCAGAGCCCCCAATGCCGATATTGATGATAGTCCGGATGGGCTTGCCACTGTATCCGGTCCAAGAGCCGTCGTGAATTTTTTGGACGAAGCCTGTCATCTTGTCGAGCGTAGCGGCCACCAAAGTGTTGAACTCGGCAGGAGCGTCAGGCAAATGGGTCCTCAATGCGACATGCAGTGCCCGTCTTTTTTCGGTGGTATTGATAAGATCGCCACGGAACATAGCCCTGATAGCGTCGGCCAGACCGGACTCGGCAGCCAAACGCAACAGTAGCTCCAGAGTCTGGTCGTTGATCAGATTTTTGGAGTAATCCAGAAGAATATCCCCCTCTTGGATGCAGTAGCGCTCGAACCGGGCAGGATTGTCGCGGAATAGGTCAGCAATGGAGATGCCACCTGCTTTGAGTTCCTGAAAATGCGTGGAGAGTTCAGGCCATGATTTACTGCGGCTTGGGCTGGTCATTTGCTGCTCTGCACCTTGGAGGTGAATGAAGTGATCAGTACCCGGTTAAACTATCTCATAATCTGGTGGCGTTCAATGAAAGGGACGAATGTTGTCTCTGAATGTGCCTTCGATATTTGCCAGAAAGCTAGCCAGAATGTCCGTCAAAAAGTCTATTAAAAAATCGTTGCTCAATCCCCGAAGGGTTGATAGTATGCGCGCCTCTGAAAGACATCCTCTTTCTCACGCCGGCATAGCTCAGCCGTGGTAGAGCAACTGACTTGTAATCAGTAGGTCCCGAGTTCGACTCTTGGTGCCGGCACCAAATTCCGTAAAATCAAAGGGGTCTGAAGCGTTTGATTAATCAAGCGCTTCAGACCCCTTTGATTTCGCTGTCACAAAACTGCCACGTAAGTGACACATCGATGTCGTAAACCCTCGCCACAATGCCCGCTATGAAAAGTCATCATGCGCTTGAGCGTCTGGCTGCAGTCGATGCCAGAATGTTTCTGGGGATAAACCAGCTGCATCAGCATTTTCGGCTGGAAAAATGGGTAAAGAGAATTTCGTTCACCGGAGATGGGCATTGCTACGCATTAATGGCAATGGTGCTGCCGCTCCTATATCGAGAAGCAGGAAGCAGCTTCCTTATAACGGGTTTGCTGAGCTTTCTGCTTGAACTGCCGCTGTACTGGATGCTCAAACGCTCCTTCAAACGCAGACGTCCCTTCAATGTCGTGCAGGCTTTGGCGCCTCTCCTGAAACCGTCCGACGAGTTCAGTTTCCCTTCCGGGCACACGACGGCCGCTTTCATGATGGCCTGTCTGGTTGGCGTCTTCTTTCCCATTGCCACGTTGCCCATGTATGCCTGGGCAACGCTTATTGGGATGTCACGAGTCATGTTGCGCGTTCACTTTCTCTCCGATATTCTGGCGGGGATGCTGTTAGGAACGGGGATCGCTCTCTTTTCATTGACTGCCTGCGGTTACTGAGGCTTTTCGCCTATGCGCGGTTTCATGACAATCTCACTGGTGAGGGTGCTTGTCTCAATTCTCCGATTAGACATTGAATAATCAAAAAAGCTGGATTACTCTCGTTCCACTTCCGTGAAATAACAGGATGATTTCACTGAACATTCATTGCAAGAATACAAACAATCAGCCTTATCAATGGCAATTAATTAAAACCAACTGGAGGAGAATGACATGAACAGTCGATTTCTCGCACCGCTAGCCATTTCCATGAGTGTGGCCGCCGCCATCAGTGCGTCCACCTATGCAGCCGACAGTAATTACATCGCTCCGCGCAATGAGTACGGACAACCGGACCTGCGGGGGGTCTGGAACTTCAGCTCTAATACTCCGCTGGAACGTCCTGCCAGATATGCTGACCAGGAATTCTTGAGTGAGGATGACGTTACGCGCA
>JBBSPQ010000068.1:0-7938 GCA_038258585.1 Pseudomonadales bacterium | reverse complement strand
GCTGGCTTGCGTGCTGGCGACGAAGTCGTCGCGGTAGATGGCGCCGAAACAACTCTATGGCAGCAAGTCACCATGCAATTGCTGGCAAGACTAGGTGAAACCGGGCAACTCAATATCAGTGCCATTCCAGCCGGCGCACAGACTGCCCGTGACTACATTATTCCTGTGCAAAACTGGCAATCCGACACGGCCGAACCTAATCCATTGGCTGCATTGGGTCTGGTGCAGTATGAGATACCCCCAATTATTGAAGGGGTAGTACCAGGTGGTGCTGCAGAAAGCGCCGGATTACAGTCCGGAGACCGTATATTGTCTGTAAACGACGAAGCGGTGACTGATTGGGTGCAATGGGTGCAGGTGGTGCGTGCCAGTCCGGAACTGGCACTGAACGTTGTTGTCCAACGAGAGGCTGACACTGTCCCGTTGAGTGTAATACCAGCACTTGATGAGACCGAGGATGGCAGCAGCATCGGCGTTATCGGCGCGTATGTGCAGGAGTTTAATCTTTATGCAAGCCTTCCCGAAGGCAGGGTGCGAGAGGTCAATTACAACGTGCTGACGGCCATAGGTCCTGCGTTGCAGGAAACTTGGGACAAGTCCGTGTTTGTTCTCGATTCCATCAAGAAGATGGTGATCGGGCTGATTTCAGTAAAGAATATCAACGGGCCGATAACCATCGCGCAAGTTGCCGGAGAGACTGCAAGCTATGGGCTTGAGGTTTATCTCGGATTTCTGGCGATACTCAGTATCAGCTTGGGCGTGCTTAACCTGCTGCCCATCCCTGTGCTGGATGGGGGGCATCTTCTGTACTACATCATCGAAGGTATTACCCGGCGCCCGGTGCCGGAGAGAATACAGGCGATGGGGCTGCAGTTAGGCTTGCTTCTTATCTCTGGGGTCATGGTTTTGGCAGTTTATAACGATGTCAGTCGGCTCTTGTGACACCCTCTTGTGATTCCGGGGAACTTCTGCGCATTACAATTTTTCCATTCGATATCATCAGCTATCACGCTCAGGCTTGAATAAAATTCATGACTAGATCCTTACTCAGTACCCTTGTGTTGTCCAGTATTGCCTCGACGGCTGCCTACGGACAGAATTTCATTATCGAAGATATCCAGATTGACGGTTTACAGCGCATTTCATCCGGTGTGGTGTTTGGTCTGCTGCCAGTTGGTATTGGCGACGAAGTCGGTGAAGATGTCCCTGCGCAAATCATTCGTGCAATTACTGCTTCTGAATATTTTGAGGAGGTGGAGGTTGCTCGTGAAGGTAACGTACTTTTCATTACCGTGCTTGAACGCCCGTCAGTCAGTGAAATTAATATCTCTGGCAACAAGGTATTGAAAACAGAAGATATTCTAGAAAATATGGCAACGGCGGATATCACTGAAGGGGGTATCTTCACACGGGCGACCCTAGAAGCCATTCGGCAGGGGATTCAGGAGGTTTATTCATCGCGGGGTCGATACGGCACAACGGTAGACATCGAGGTTGAGGAGCAACCACGTAATCGTGTTGCCATCAACATGACGGTCAACGAGGGCAAGGAGAGCCGGATTCAATACATCAACATCGTTGGTAACTCAGCCTTTGATGACGACGAACTGCTGGGGCTTTTTGAGCTGGGTGTTAAACCTTGGTATCTACCTTTCAGCGGTCGCAACAAGTATTCTCAGGAGCAGTTAAGCGGAGACCTAGAACGCCTGACATCTCACTACATGGACAACGGCTACGTCCGTTTTAACGTCGATTCCACGCCGATCTCCATCACCCCTGATAACGAACAGATCTACATCACTATCAATGTATCTGAAGGCCAGCAGTACGTTGTAAATGAGATTAACCTTGCCGGTGATCTGGTCAATGCGGAAGCAATTCTCAGGGCTTATGCGGCATTTGTTGGCTCTGGTAACACCTTCTCGCAGGCACTCGTAACCGCAACTGAAGAGTACATGACCCAGGTTTTGGGCAATTTTGGTTATGCTTTTGCCGAAGTGCGTGGTGTGCCGGAAATTAATGAAGAAGACCGCACAGTAGACGTCACTTTCTTTGTCGAACCGGGCAACAGAACTTACGTGAATCGCATCAATTTTGTTGGCAACACAGCGACGGCGGACGAAGTATTGCGTCGGGAAATGCGACAACTCGAAAGCTCTCCTGCTTCCAGTAATCAAATTGAATTGTCGAAGGTCCGGCTGGAGCGTTTAGGTTACTTTTCCACCGTTGAAGTCGAGACCATTGAAGTACCCGGTACCACCGACCAGATCGATCTGGAGTACACGGTAGAGGAACAGAATTTCAGTAATATCTCCTTCAGCGTGGGTTCCGGCGGTGGCGGCGATTTCTTTATCAGTTCTTCTTTGCAAGCGCAGAACTTTCTGGGAACCGGTCGTACCGTGGGGATTGGGATCAACAAGAGTACTTTTCAGAAGAGCCTTAATTTCAGCTATCTGGATCCGTATTTTACGGCTGATGGTGTTAGCCGCGGCTTCAACGTGTTCCTTCAGGAACAGGACTCACCCTTCAATATTGCAAGTTTTTCGACCAAATCCTACGGCGGGTCGTTCAATTTCGCCTATCCAATCAGCGAGATTCAGCAGATCGGGTTCAATGTGGGGTATACCCACACAGAGTTGAGCTCTGGTGGTACCACTGTGCAGGAGATTGAGACAAGCCCGAAATTGGATATTAATGTTGATCGCTACATCATTAAGCCCGCCAACAATAATCCGTTCAACGGGCCTGTCACTGATGCGGTTACCGGTGTGATAGCAGACCTTCCGCTGGAGTTCCGGGACATAAACACCGATCCGGGTTTTATCGACCGTGAAGGCAGCACGTTTGATAACTTCAATTTCACCACCAACTGGATACGCAACACGCTTAACAGAGGCCAGTTACCGACTGCGGGAACTTTCCAGCAACTCTCGTTTGAAGTAACTGCGCCAGGCAGCGACCTTGAATATTACAAATTCAATTATGCAGCGGAGTATTATAAGCCTTTGATTGGTGACTGGATTTTGCGACTTAGCACGAATCTTGGCTATGGTGGAGGCTACGGCAAAACGACGGGACTGCCATTCTTTACCAACTTCTTTGCCGGTGGTCTGTCGGCGAACGGGAAGGTGCGCGGATTTGACGAGAACAGTCTGGGGCCAAGAAGCACTGATCCTCAGTACCTCACTCAGGATTTCACCACGCTGAAACGAGATCAAAACGGTAATATTATCCGCGATGAGTCTGGGAATGCGACGTATGAGGTGAATGCCCCTGCAGGCTACCAGACGGAAGTAGTCAGAGACGCCTCAGGCGCTGCGATTCTGGACGCTAACGGCAATGAACAGGTTCGATTGGCGGTACAGAACTACTCGCTCAATCGGGATTTAGACTCCTTTGGGGGTAATATATTGACAACTGGTAGTGTAGAATTGTTGTTTCCTCTGCCTTTCGTAACAGACAGGAGTCGAGTGCGGTCGTCGTTTTTCATTGACGCGGGTAATGTTTTTTCGTCAAATTGCACCGCCCGGCAGAGCCTGAATAACAATTGCAGTGATTTTGATGCGGGCGAGTTCAGATACTCAGCAGGTATCAGCGTAACGTATCTGTCACCATTCGGACCGTTGACTTTCTACGTTGCCAAGCCATTCTCGAGGGACGTGAACGACGACGAAAAGAATTTCGACTTTACGATTGGCGCTGGTTTCTGATGAGTCTTTGTCGCCATAACGGTTGGCGACTACGACAGAATTTACATAAGCAAATCGACATGAGCGCTTTGCTGTAAAAACAACATATTTAGCAGTGTAATAACACTGTTTTGCTCAGTTACCTGGAGAATGAACGTGAAAACGATTAGAAAAGTAATTGCATGTGCGGCGCTTTTATTGACCTCAAGTATTGCTATGGCGCAGACCCCATTGGTGGGTGTTGTAAATCTGGAGCAGGCTCTGTTTAACTCTCAAGCAGCGCAGGAACTTCAGGCTGCAATCAATGAAGAGTTCAAAGATGACCAAGACCGCGTAGATCGTCTGAACACTGAGTTGCGTGATCTCGCGGCGAAAGCACAGCGCGATGAATCCATTATGAGCGATTCTGAAAAACGTAAGATCAGCTCTGACGCACAGGAAAAGCAGGTTCAGTTGCAGATGATTGGCGAGCGCGTGCAGGGTGCATTACAGCAACGTAATCAAGCTTTTATCGATAGCATGAGACAGAACCTGAGTTCTGCGATTGAAACCGTTGTAAAAGAGGGCGGTTATAATTTGGTATTGAATGCAGACAGTGTTGCCTTCTTTGACAACGCTTATGACATTACTGGCAAAGTGACTGCCAAGTTAAACGAGCTCAATCAATAAAACCCTTCGACAGGTTCTCACCAAGTGAGCGAAAAAACTGTCTATACACTTGGTGAGCTTGCCGATCTTCTCGACGTGGATTTGTGTGGAGAGCGGTCCATCATTGTGGACGGTTTGTCGACGTTAAAGAATGCACTACCTGGCAAACTAAGTTTCCTGAGTAATCCTCGCTATGTAAGCCAGCTTGCAGATTGCAAAGCGTCGGCAGTTATCATTGATCCAGAATTCTCAGGCGTGTGTCAATGCGCGCAGTTGCTCTCCCCATCACCTTATGTCACATATGCTAAAGCATCTCAGTTGTTTTTACCTGAGCGTGCAGAGTCGACAGGTATTCATTCAACAGCCCATGTGCACCCGAGTGTCACATTAGGTGCTGATGTCACTATTGGCGTAAACGCAGTCATTGAAGCGGGTGTGGTGATAGGCGATCGCTCGACGATAGGAGCGGGAACATTTGTAGGAAGCAGAAGTAGAATTGGAAGTGATTCAACACTCTTTGCCAATGTTACTGTCTATCATGACGTCACTGTAGGAAAGAATGCAATCATTCATTCTTCAGTTGTTTTAGGTGCGGATGGATTTGGATTTGCTTTTGATGGACAACAATCCATTAAGATTGCGCAGCTTGGTGGCGTTTCTATCGGAGATGACGTCGAGATCGGTGCCGGATCAACGGTAGATCGCGGGGCGCTGGATGACACGATAATTGAACAAGGTGTCAAGATTGATAATCAGGTTCAGATTGCTCATAACTGTGTTATCGGTGCACACACAATAATATGTGGGTGCAGTGCGATTGCGGGTAGTACTACTATCGGGAAGTATTGCACGATTGGTGGTGCGGTCGGGGTGATCGGACATTTACGCATCGCCGACAAAGTGATGATAAGTGCCATGTCTCTTGTGAATCAGTCAATTCCTGAATCTGGGATTTACTCCTCGGGGACCGGGTTGCTTGAATCGAAAGAGTGGAAGAGAAATATTGTGAGGTTTCGTCAGCTGGATGATATGGCGAAGAGATTACGTGAGCTGGAAAAAATCACACTGGAAAAATAGTCCTTTTAAAGTGAGATTCGGTAAGCGTTACATAACAGGACACCTGTTTCAGGAAAAATGACAATGATGAATGTGGAAGAAATTAAAGAGTACCTACCGCAACGCTATCCATTTCTGTTGGTGGACAGAGTAGTGGAAATGGAGTTGGGGAAGTGGATTCTTGCGTATAAGAATGTCACCGTGAACGAACAGTTTTTCGAAGGACATTTCCCCGGTAAGCCTATCATGCCAGGCGTTCTGATAATTGAGGCGCTGGCTCAAGCAGCTGGAGTGCTCGGATTCAAGAGTCAAGAAAAGAAGCCTAAAGATGGGTATCTGTATTATTTCGTAGGAGCCGATGAAGTGCGTCTTAAAAGACCTGTGGTTCCAGGAGATCAACTCAAGCTCGAGGCCACTATCATCACCAGCAAACGTGGTGTTTACAAATTCGCGTGCCGTGCCTCGGTGGGCGATGAACTTGTAGGTACCGCCTTGATCATGTGCGCAGAAAGGAAAAACGAAATTGCTTGATTCACGAGCCATCATCGATCCGACGGCAAAACTGGCGGATGACGTCAAGGTTGGCCCGTGGACGATCATCGGACCTAGGGTGGAAATAGGAGAGGGAACGGAGATAGCCTCTCACGTAGTGATCAAAGCCAATACCCGTATAGGCGCACGTAATGTAATTTACCAGTTTGGCTCTATAGGCGAAGATCCTGCTGACAAGAAGTTCGCTGGCGAAGATACTTGGCTCGAGATTGGTTCAGGCAACACCATCCGCGAGGGTTGTACCCTGCACAGAGGCACAGGCGTTGGTGGTTCATACACGCGCATTGGCGATAACAACTTGTTAATGCCCTATGTGCATGTGGCGCATGACTGTGTCGTGGGAAACAACACTATTTTTGCTAACAATGTCGGCATCTCTGGACACGTTGAGGTCGGCGATTGGGCAATTCTTGGTGGTTATGCCGGGATAAATCAATTCCTCAAAATTGGTGCTCACTCGATGATCGGTGGCATGACCCATATCAGCAATGATGTACCCGCCTACTTGATTGTGAGTGGTACACCTCCCGAGGCGCGCAGTATCAATGCCATTGGCCTTGAGCGTCGTGGCTTTGATAAAGAAAGCATTTTGAACATCCGTCGCGCTTACAAAGTACTATACAAAAAAGGTCTGACTCTCCAGGAAGCATTGGAACAACTACAGGAGATGGCCCATGAGCGTCAGGAAATCCGTCTGTTTGTCGACACTATTCTCTCGTCAACACGGGGCATTCAGCGCTAAGGAGTCCTCGTGCGAATTGGCATGATTGCAGGTGAGGCTTCCGGCGACATTCTTGGCGCCGGACTGATGCAGGCCATCAAACGTGTTTGTCCGGATGCTGTCTTTGAAGGAATTGGTGGTCCACGCATGCTGGCCGAAGGTTTCCATACCTTCGCGCCTATGGAACGTTTGTCGGTAATGGGCTTCATTGAGCCGCTCGGCAGGTTGCCTGAATTATTGCGTTTAAAGAAGACCCTCGAAACCAATTTCATTGCTACCCCACCCGACGTATTCGTCGGGATCGACTCCCCTGGTTTCAATCTTCGCATAGAGAAAGTTCTCCACGATCACGGTATCAAAACAGTGCACTATGTGAGCCCAAGTGTGTGGGCATGGGGGCAGAAACGCATTCACAAGATTGCGCAGGCAACTGATTTGGTACTGGCATTATTGCCGTTTGAAACCGCATTTTATGATAAGCATAACGTGGCTGCCCAGTTTGTAGGGCATCCTCTTGCTGACAATATTTCAGTGGATTGTGATGATAGTCGGGAACGCACCATAGCAAGAGAAAAACTTGGTTTACCTGTAGCGGGGAAGGTGGTTGCGATCATGCCTGGGAGTCGCCGCGATGAAATCAATCGCCTGGGGCGCATCTTCTTTGCCACGGCGCGGCGCTGTCTGCAAACAGAGCCAACGCTCCAGTTTGTCATCCCTTGCGCGAATCCGGAAAGGCGACTACAGGTAGAGCAAATTCTAGCCGAACAGGGTGATGTTGCCCCGTTTCATGTGTGTGATGGTCAATCACATCTCGCTATGCGGGCGGCCGACGTAGTCTTGCTCGCATCCGGGACAGCGACACTGGAGTCAATGCTTCTCAAACGTCCTATGGTGGTTTGCTACCGATTGGCGCCGCTTACTTATGCATTGGCGTCACGCATGCTTAAAGTCCCATACGTCTCTCTTCCCAATTTGCTTGCCGGCGAACGTCTGGTGCCTGAGTTTCTGCAGAACGATGTCACAGTAGAGAATTTGAGTAAGGAAATACAAAATCTTATGGATAATGATGCACGCAGAGCATTCCTTGCTCAACGCTTTAGTGCCATTCATCAGAATATTAAACGTGATGCTGATGCTGAGGCAGCCAAAGCCGTATTGAAGATTGCGGGATACAGTGCAGGTGCGGACACGACATTATGCAACTGAGTTTTCCTTATCCCGATGTACACGTGGAATTTGTAGCAGGTGTAGACGAAGTGGTTCGCGGTCCTC
>JBBSPQ010000067.1:0-7969 GCA_038258585.1 Pseudomonadales bacterium | reverse complement strand
TTCAGATCAACCAGGTGCAACCTGCGGGCACCCTGATCGAGCCAATGCCCGGCGGTTTTAACAGGGTCATCGGAAAAGACAGTGGAGTCTTCCATGCGCCCTTGCTTCAGGCGAACACATTCACCATCTTATAAATCGATTGCGGGAATTACTAACATAACTCATTTAACCTTTCGGATTGAACGGGGATAACTTCTTGTGGATCAGGCGACGCCATCCCAACTCAGGAAATTGCTCAGCAATTGCAGGCCGCTGTGTTGACTCTTCTCTGGGTGAAACTGAACAGCAAAGACATTGCCTTTGCTCAAAGCAGCGGTGAACTCGACACCATATTGAGTGACACCGGCTGCCTTCTCCTGTGCACCTAGCTCCACGTAGTAGCTGTGCACAAAATAGAACCTACTCATATCGTCGATTCCATTCCACAACGGATGACCATCGGTCTGCTTAACCCCATTCCACCCCATGTGGGGTACTTTTAACTTTTGGCCATCTTCGTCGACGTAATGTTCCGAGCCGTTGCTTGCATTCTGAAACAGTCTCACTTGACCATTCACCAAACCAAGGCAATCCACACCCCCGTTCTCTTCGCTACTATCCATCAACGCTTGCATTCCGACACAGACGGCCAACAGAGGTTTACTGCGAATGACTTCTGCAACAATCTCATCCACACCCAGCCGACGAATTTCGGCCATGCAATCTCGAATGGCACCAACACCTGGAAAAATCACATGATCAGCTGCGAGAATTGTGGCGGCATCAGCAGTGACAGACACAGCGACATTCCTGCCCACATGTTCCACAGCTTTAGCCACAGAATGCAGGTTTCCCATCCCGTAATCGATAACGGCGACTTTGTTCATAATTTCAACTTAAAGATTGGGGTTCTAAAAAATTGCGCTTCTTACAAAGAACCTTTGGTCGAAGGAATCACATCGCTGCAGCGCGGATCAATTTCCATCGCCATTCGCAAAGCTCTTCCAAAGGCCTTGAATACCGTTTCTATCTGGTGATGAGAATTGGCACCACGCAGATTATCGATATGCAGAGTCACCAGAGCATGGTTTACGAACCCCTGAAAGAATTCATAAAACAAATCGACATCGAACCCGCCAACGGAAGAGCGCGTAAAGGGAATGTGATATTCGAGACCGGGACGACCGGAAAAGTCGATAACCACTCGCGACAAAGCTTCATCCAATGGCACGTAGGCGTGGCCATAACGACGGATGCCCGTGCGATCCAGTGCCTTGTTGAACGCCTGACCCAGTGTAATGCCCAGATCTTCCACAGTGTGATGCGCATCAATATGCAGATCACCCACTGCCTTCGCAGTGATATCAATCAGCCCGTGGCGAGCTATCTGATCCAGCATGTGATCGAGAAAAGGCAGACCGGTGTCAACCTTAAGCTCGCCTGTGCCATCGAGATTTACAGACACTTTGATCTGCGTCTCTTTGGTGTTGCGTTCAACTGTAGCTTGTCTTGAAGACATCAAATCACTCCGAATCAGCCTGCCGGGATTTGCGCTTTGGCCCGGCTCAAGAAACGCGCATTATACGGACAGTGTTGCCTGTTTGAAAGCTAACTCTCCCCAAATCGCCGGCACCACCACCGCTGGAAAGCGTGAATTCATTGGCAGTTCCGCCCGGGCTCCGGTGCGCCAAATCAGGCTTTAAGGTACACTTGCGCTCTATTTCGACATCGGCAAATGACCACTATGAATAAACTCGTCAAAATCCTGCTTCTCACATTAACCTCACTGGTTGTGCTGACGGGTTTGACGCTGGCGGTCATATTTTTGGTCATCGATCCTAACCGCTACAAACCAGCTATTGAATCAGTGTTTGCCGAGCAAACCGATCTCAACCTCAACATTGCTGGCGACATCGACTGGTCTTTCCGTCCGGTCTTCGGATTGAGCTTACAAGATGTGCGCGTGACTAATACCACTGCTCGGATGGAATTGGCCTCGCTGTCGCTGCTGTCAATCAAGGTCGAACCTTGGGCCCTGTTCGATGGTCGCGTGGAGATGCAGGAGTTCGTTGCCGACAGCCTGCACGTGAACTGGTTCGTAGACGAAAACGGCGTCAGCAATTGGCAGACTCAATCGTCATCAGAGCCACAGACGCAGACACCTGCTCCCGCCTCCAGTGGAGAACCGACTGCGGTTGCCGCCAATGTGGAGCAGATCACCATCAGCAACGCCAGCCTTGCCATTCAGGACAGGCAACGCGGTATCAATGCCTCGTTCAGCAATTTCAACCTCAGCAGCCGCAACACCAATATCGAGAACCGCCCTTTTCCGTTCGAGCTGTCGTTTCAGGCAATGGATTATGTCGCTGACGAAAAGGCCACCGTCAGCGTCGCCAGCACCGCGACTGTCGATCTTGAAAACGGCAATGCACGTTTCTCCGACCTGAGCATCAAGCTCAACCCTCTGCAATTGTCGGGAGAGGTGGCCGTTGAGGATTTCAATGGGGCGATGGCGTGGCGGGGTCAACTGCAGAGCAACACGTTCACCTTGAGCGATTTTATAACCAACTACCTAACCTCACCAGAAGACGAGGAGTTAGCCGTTCCTGGCGATTATAGTGCGGACAGCGATCAATTCAGCATGCAGGTCGAGTTCAATGGCAACGACCAAGAGATTAAGGTGCAACGTCTAGCGCTTCACCTTGATGATATGAACCTTAACGCTGACGCCAGCTACACAACAGGTGTCGGCAATGCACCTGACAACCTGCGCTACAACCTGACGGCAAATGCACTCGACTTGAATCGATACACGTCTGGACAGCAGAGTGGCGCTGAACCTGCAGCATCAGAGGAGGATATCGAGGCGGGAAATGCTGCAGTAGAAGACTCTGATGAAATGCCAAGCTCGACAGTGGCACAAAATGACATAGCGCTTCCTATAGACACGATTCAAAGCATGAACGTTCAGGGCTCTCATCAAATCGAATCTCTAGCCATTGCAGGGCTGACCTTTAGCAACCTCAACGTTGTGTTGACAGTGCAGAGCGGTCGCCTGAACCTTAACGTGCAGCCAGTCGGGTTCTATGGTGGCGAGATAACCAGCAACACCACTTTTGACACCAACCAATCACCGCCCAGCCTGACGACTATTAACTCTATACGTAACGTCAATCTGCCGCAGCTGGCGCAGTCCCTGCCCGCCGCGAGCTTTGCCGAAGGACGTTTGAACCTTGAATCAGTGCAGACATTGCGCGGCAGCACAATCAATCAGATGCTCGACACCATCAATGGCACCACCAGTTTCAGCGTTGCCGATAATGCCATCGACATAGGAATCGTGAAACAGCTGTTCTCTTCCATTTCCGTTCTCAGCCCAACTGGTACGGGAGATCTGGCGCAACAATGGCCCGATGTCGTGCGCTTCAGTTCACTGGCAGGACACCTGATTTTAAAAGACGGCCTGAAGCAAGATCAGGAGTTCAAGGTCACTATGGACAACTTCGAGATTGCTGCTAACGGCGGCGTCGACCTGCCCGCAGAGACTTTCGACTACGACGTTATGCTTACCGTGTTCGGCGAGCCTGCACCACAGACAATTCCAGTAGCGCCGCTATACCAGGGCGTCGGCTGGCCAGTAGCATGCAACGCCAGTTTCGACAGTGAAGCAAGCCAGTTCTGCGGACCTGACTTCGGCAAGGTAAGAGAGCTGTTTGTACAGATTTCGCGCAATCAGGTCGAACGCCGAGTGCAGGATGCCGTCACCGAAAAGGTGCCTGAAGAATTACAGGATACGGCTCGGGGTCTGTTGAACCGCATTTTCCGCTAAACCGAGCAGAGCCCGCCAGATATGTCGTCACAAACTTTCTCCCGCAAGGTGCTGGATTGGTTCGCTCACAGCGGTCGCCATCATCTGCCATGGCAGGAGAATGTTTCCCCCTACCGGGTTTGGGTTTCGGAGATCATGCTGCAACAGACTCAGGTGAGCACAGTCATTCCCTATTTCTCCTCCTTCATGACCCACTTTCCAGATGTGCACGCTCTTGCGTCCGCTTCAATGGATGAAGTTCTACACCTGTGGACCGGACTGGGTTATTACGCCCGCGCCAGAAATCTGCACCGCAGTGCGGGGATCATCAGCGCTGAACTCAATGGTAAATTCCCCACAAGTGTAGAAACGCTTTGTGAGCTGCCGGGTATTGGCAGATCCACGGCGGGCGCAATCCTGTCGCTGGGCTCTGGCATCCGAGCCCCTATTCTGGACGGCAACGTAAAGCGGGTCCTATGTCGTTACCACACCATTCCAGGCTGGCCGGATAAGCCAATTGTTCAAAAGCAACTCTGGGAAATAGCCGAGGCGGACACCCCGAAGAAAGATTTTGCGGCTTACACGCAGGCGATGATGGATCTTGGCGCTACCGTCTGCACACGCTCTCGGCCTGCATGTGAACGTTGCCCACTGCAATCGGGTTGCAAAGCCTTTAACACCGGAACCACATCCGAATTTCCGCACCGCAAACCGGCCAAGGCCCTGCCCGTGAAAAGTACTCACATGTTGATGTGGGTGACAGCGGACGGAGATGTTTTGCTTGAGAAGAGACCTAACAGCGGCATCTGGGGTGGCCTGTGGAGTTTTCCGGAATTTGAGGACAGAGCATCAGCCATTGAGTTCTGCAGACTACAATCACAGGCGCCGAAGATGCATTCAGAGCAATGGGGCGTGGTGAAACACACCTTCAGCCATTTCCATCTTCAAATCACGCCGATATGTATCGGCATTGACGCAATACCCAATGCCGTCATGGAGCCCGAACGCTGGCTTTGGTACTCTCTTAACCAACCCAGCGTAGTCGGACTTGCCGCCCCCGTAAAAGCGCTCCTGCAAACCCTGCGCGAAAACTGGCCTGTTGACGAATAAATTTTAAGTCTTCGCCTGTAACCAAGCTTCTACATGACCAATGCACACAAGGATTCAAAATGCCCAACACAGTATTCTGCCGCAAATACCAAACGGATCTCCCCGGCCTGCCAAAGCCCCCTTACCCCGGCCCCAAGGGTCAGGACATTTTCGATCACGTCTCGCAGAAGGCATGGCAGGAATGGCAGAAACAGCAAACCATGCTGATCAACGAGAAGCAGCTAAGCATGATGAAGCCTGAGGATAGACGTTATCTGCAGGCCGAAATGGACAAGTTTCTTGCCAACGAAGAGTACGATACGGCTGAAGGTTATGTGCCAAAGAAGGACTCTGAATAACCAGACAACACCCGGACTTGACTCGCGCGTTATCTCCGGGTTTAATACGCGCCTTGCCAAAAAGGCGACACTCGCAAGACCCGCAACAGCCCTAATGCCCAGATAGCTCAGTCGGTAGAGCAGAGGATTGAAAATCCTCGTGTCGGTGGTTCGATTCCGCCTCTGGGCACCATATATATCAATGACTTATCCTCAGCCCCAATTCGCAAAACACTTCCGTGCGGCACTGTTGCGACACTAAGCCAAAAACCACCTTTTTCTAACCTTTGTTTCTCTGACGATAACGCCCATCTCTTTTCAAACTCATCACTGTGCACTGACATGGGCCTGATAATAGTTCATGGCTTTGGACTCGCTTCTGATTAGGATGCAATCCCGAGATTGATCCCTCAAAGGAATGCGACAACTTGTGCCTACGTTCGGGCGCTTTAAAGTATGAATTACATCACCCATTAAAAAATGCGTCTTGGCTTCTTAAATCGTCCACTTGTATGCTCAAACAAGCAAAGCCAGCGCAGGCTATCACTGTGTGTTTCACCCACGTTTTGTCTTTAAGTCAAGCCAATTGGGAATACAAATATTATGAGCAAAGAAAACTTATATAACGACAAGGCTAGAACCAAAATCAAAGAGATGGTGGAAGATATTGACTTTACCATGATGGCAACAAATCTTAAGGAGACTCCGCTACACATGGTTCCAATGAGCACGAAGAAAGTGGATTCACAAGGAGCCATTTGGTTTTTAAGCAACAAGAACAGCACTCACAATCACAACATCATGAAAAGTGCTAATCTTCATCTCATCTATGTTGATAAAGGAGATATGCAGTTTCTAAACGTATACGGGGTAGCAACTATCACAAACGACAAGGAAATTATTGATGAATTGTACGGCAAAGCGGACGATACATGGTTTCAAGGTAAGGATGATCCAAATATAACGGCCATTTCGGTGAAACCATTGGAAGCATACTATTGGGATCCCAAAAACGGAAAGTTGGTAACTTTAGTGAAAATGGGAGTGGGTGCGGTGACCGGTGACGAACCGGACATCATGGATCAAGGTGCAATTAAGCTTTAGAAGTTATTTCCCGTATGCCGGCGAGTTCCATTAGTTCGCCAGAAGATGAACCCGCCAACTGAACCAGAGGATATAAACCTATGATCGTTCGCATTGCTGCAGTGCAATATTTATTACGACAAATTAACGACTGGGCAGGCTTTGAAAATCAGGTGCGCTTCATCATGCAAGCGGCGGGAGACTACAAACCAAATTTCGTATTGCTACCCGAAATACTCACTACGCAACTGTTATCGTTTATGGACACCTCAGATTTGCGTGCTTCTGTCCGCAACATGAACGACTATACCCGTCGCTACAAAGACCTCATGCAGGAACTGTCCGCGCAGTGGCAAGTTCATCTAATAGGGGGCAGTCACCCCACATTAAAGGAAGACGGGCGACTGCTGAATACTGCGTACTATTTTACGCCCGGTGGTGAGATTTTCGAACAAGACAAAATTCACCGCACTCGCTGGGAACGCGAAAAATGGGGTACTGATGCTGGCGACAAACTTCATTTGTTTGAAACACCATATGGGAAGATTGCGATCCTGATTTGCTATGACATAGAGTTTCCCGAATTGGCACGACTTGTATGCGAGGCAGGTGCAGATATTCTGATGGTGCCCTCATGTACTGATGACCGCCAAGGCTTCCTGCGCGTCCGCTACTGCTGCCACGCGCGCGCCATTGAAAATCAGGTCTTTGTAGTCATGACCAGCACGGTTGGCAACCTGGCTGTGGAAGGTTTGGGGATGCATTACGGCCAAGCGAGCGTGATTACACCGTCAGATTTTTCATTTGCGCGTGATGGCATTGCCGCCGAAGGTACACCAAATATCGAGCAGATCGTTGTTGCCGATGTTGATCTTCAGGATCTTGTCACCAACCGCCTCAGTGGCACCACGATTCCTTTGTATGACAAACGCAAAGAAATCTATGAGCGGCCGGTGGAGATTATTAAGATCAACTAATTGCCACAACGGACTGGTGAAATGTAAGCGCGTCGCCATAAAAATTTGATAAACATTATCTTGAGAATCTAACCAGTGCCCAGGGAACTCCGCTCGATTCAATGTCTATTCGATGGCCCTCTCAAGCGCTCGCAGATACCCAGGCCTGGCCTGATTGCGAACCAAATAAGAAGACAGCGTAGGCCAGGGCTCAAGCTGTCCGAGACGCGCGGCAAGAGAAACAACATAACTCACACCAAAGTCCGCCGCCGTGAAATCGTTTCCTAGAATATAGGGTGAATCACCGAGCTGTTTCGCGATGTAATCGAAGTGCAGTTGAATTTCTCGCTGGCCAAAAGCCTCGAATATGTCGTTCGACTGACTTGAACGCATCAGAAGCATTTTGACGAGTAGTGGCAAAAAAACAGAGCCTTCCGGATAATGCAGCCACTGCGTAAATTTCGCCCAGTTTGCCAAATCTGTGCGTGGTGGCGCCAAGCGATTATCAGGATCGAATTTCTCCAATAGATAAGTTGTTATAGCGCTGGATTCCGCGATGATTAATCCGTCATCGTCAATGACCGGCGATTTTCCCAACGGATGAATTTTTTGCAGTGACTCTGGGGCACGCATGGTTTTTGGATCACGTATGTAAACCTCTAACTCATACTTTGTGCCCAGCTCTTCCAGCTGCCACACGGTAAACAAAGAGCGTC
>JBBSPQ010000066.1:0-7973 GCA_038258585.1 Pseudomonadales bacterium | reverse complement strand
GCCCACTCGAAGATGCGCGGGTGGGCGGGACGAAGGTGATATTGTTTAACTTAAGCACTGAAACTTTATCACAGTCTCCCGTCGCCTGCAACTGCATACAGCCAACTTTTTCCCATTTTCCGGCGGGACTCGTCCTTCTGATTCTCAGGTGGCAGGTGATGACCTCAGTGAACACTGAGCTAGGTTCAACGCGCCTAGTCGATGAACTGAATAACCCAAATGAAATGCAATCGACTGAATTGCAACGTTCGCCTGCGCCTGATGACATTGAAACGAGACTCGGCGGAAAATTTTCTGCGGATCTTGCCGCCTTATTAAAGAAGCAACCATCTGAACCGGTCACGGTATCCACTCAAATCACGAGCGACGCTCAACCAGATCATGCAATCCGCCAATTCGCACTGCTACGCATTCGGATTGGCAATGTTGACGGTGCGATTGACTTTATTCAGCGTCATGCACCTGAAGAGATAGACTGGCTGAACACGCAGTTAAAACATCACCAAATTACACCTCCAGCAATTAAATCCAAACAATCATGTGCCAAACTCAAAGTTATCCAGAAGACTGTGTTGATCGATGCCGAAGCAGGGCGCATCGCAAAAGTTATCGGACAGTTTAGCTTATTTCGAGCGTGGGCTTATGCTCACTCAATTGACAATGGAGACGGGCGGATTGAGCGTGAAAAACTTGAAAATGTCTGGTGTGATGCAGGAGTTGCGACCAGCAAACGTCACATTCGCCGATTACTAAAGGAAGGCATCAAACATAGTTACTGGACAGTTGATTTAAGAACGGGGCGGATATACCTATCCGGTCAATTGCGCGTGGCGAAACAGTTAGTAAATACGGCGATAGAGCGAGGATATGCACACATCGTCGAAACCAACAAGCCCGGCAAACGTCGTGTCGAAGTTGATTTATCCGGTGGGATTCAAGAAGCAACTGCACAGCTTTACGCGGCATGGATGGCGACAAAAGACTCTGAGCGCGAAGGGATCACGATCAGCAGAGATATGCTGTGTGCATTATGGGATGTGTCGATACCAACATTATTGAAGTGGGAAGAAGTCGCACACATCCGCAAGCAATTCAACTACGCTCAACAAAATGAAACGTCCATTGACAAAGTTCCAGCACATGCCTATCTGACGCTCAATCGAGACGGATCGCATTCTGCCGCGTGGCGATTGCCGAATACTTATACGATTACCGACAAGTCCATCCAGCAGCATCCGCGTATAGGGAAAGCCAAGAAGATCAGGAAAGTAGTTCAACGTGAAATAACGCAAGCCGAACGGCGTGGTGCTATAGGGGATGCCGCGTTGCTCAGTTCTGGTAAGCTCTATTTCACGGAACAAAACCACTCGAAAATTGACCCGTTCCACGCCTGTAGTGATTACCTGCGAAAGATCGGTAGACGCAATGGAGACATGAAACGTCGGCGTTATTTTTATGTCGGCAAGAGGCACGGTGTGCAGATTTTTGAGCAATACAACCCTGTCACGAATACACCGGAAACATATCTTTCTCAACGATTGATCTGGCGTGAGTCGGATGAGCGGTTCGAGCAGGCGCGGACAAACTATAGCGTAGCTGTTCGGATCGAAGGCTGATGCGCGGACAAAAAGTTTATGGTCTATAGGGGTTAAACAGACTTAAAAATTATGAGTGCGAGTGTTGGATTTTTGGCTTTTGATCAGAGTTTCGTATAACGAGATGAAGAGGATCATTTATCTAGAATATAAGATTGTTTATTTTCTCCTTCCATTGAAGTTGATTCTTCATAATGCCTAAGTTTTGTAGCTAGAATAATACTATTGCTTTGCATTTCAGCTTCTATTAGGGGAAAGATCAATCCAATAGTCGCTATGCCAAAGCCGATCCCGGAAGCCAGACGCATCCAGGCATTAAATGATCCGAGCTTATCGCCCACATAAAACCATTCTGGTAATGCGATGGGATTTATACCTGCAAGCCAGTCGTTTGTATATCGAAAACCGCCGAAAAGACCACCATTGAAATCACTCAACATATGTGTGGTTCCGTCTGCAATCATGGGCAACATGAGCAATACAAACGCCAAAATTGAGATCCGTTTTACCTTATAGTGGGGTGCTATTAGTGCGTAAACAGCGGCAAATACCCACATCGCACCGTACATATAAACCATACGATCTGACCAAGCAACTTTCCATCCAATCATTTCATTACCAGTAAAGTGTTTCAGCGCAAGTGTATTGGTTGTCAAATCTGCTGTCAGGTTTAGCGGAAGTTGCTCTGGACTATACATTAGTTGATCACCGAACAGAAAAAAGGAACGATGCGCCATCTGATGGCAGAGTGGTGCATACGCTAAATAGATTACATCTGCAACAGGATCAAATCCGAGCTTTGACATAACGGGTGCTACAAATGGAAGCAGATTGAACAAACCAAACAACACCAGAAACAGAGTAAGCCAATGCGTTAATATCCAATACGTTATCCGTACCAGACGTAAATTACGCTCTTTATCCATCATTACACATCTCAAATGACTTTTTGTTTAGATATTAGGATACCCCCTCACAACACCTATGTGTCTCCGCCATTTGGCGCATTTGTAGCAAGAAACGCACCTGATAAACACTCTGAAAAGTATAAACACGCCAGATAGCTCATGTTTTAGGTTACAAATACCGGTAAGGTAACGTAGAGAAGCAAACGAACATTTGTTAAGTAAGGAGAAGAGTGATGCGGATTCTATTATCAGGTTTTGCACTATTGACCGCATTTTTGATAGGTGCCTGTTCATCAACTGATGATGCCACTCAGACCATCTCTGTTAATGATAGTGTGCCTACTGCCACTTATCGAACACTGTCGATTGATGATCTGGCGGATGTGATGGCAGATACAGATCGAGCATATACAGTGATTAATGTCCATATTCCGTATCAAGGTGAAATAGAAGGAACAGACAGCAACCTCGCCTTTAACGATATTGAGGCACTTACAACGGCGTTACCGGATAAAAACGCGCCGATTATCTTGTACTGCCGTTCAGGAAATATGAGTGAACAGGCGACCCGTGATCTGGTCGAATTAGGGTACACGCAGGTTTATGATGTCCCGGGCGGTATGAATGCCTGGCAATCTAGCGGGCGCACAATTGGTCAATAATGAGTAGAGGAGGATGAATGATGGATCACAGCACGATGCACTCACAGCAACAGCATAATCACGAAGAGGATATGAAGCAGGATCAACATCAGCACGAGGGACATGGTGGGCATGGTGGACACAGCGGACACGGAGTTGACCACCGCGGGCATGAAATCATGTTCCGGGATCGTTTCTGGGTCAGTCTGGTACTGACGATTCCGGTGCTGTTGTTCAGCCCGATGATTCAGGAGTGGTTTGGGTTTTCGATGCCCGAATTTACCGGAAGTAGACTCATCGGTCCGGGATTTGCCATTGCCATCTTTCTATATGGAGGTATCCCCTTCTTGCAGATGGCAGTTCCAGAAGTTCAAAGTCGTAAGCCAGGCATGATGACACTGATCTCGATGGCAATTACGGTTGCCTTCCTCTACAGTCTGTTTGCCATGTTTGCTGTTCCTGAAAGTGGTTTTTTCTGGGAGATGGCGACGCTTATCGATATCATGTTGTTGGGTCATTGGATGGAGATGCGGAGTGTACGTCAGGCATCGGGGGCGCTAAATGAATTGGCAAAACTGATGCCCGATACCGCCGAACGCATTCGTGAAGATGGCGCAATTGAGGAAATCAATGTCACCGAACTGAGCAAAGATGATCTGCTTCTGGTACGTCCGGGGGCGAGTGTTCCGACAGATGGTGAAATCATTGAAGGACATTCCGAACTGAATGAAGCGATGATTACCGGCGAATCGCAACCTGTGACAAAGGGTGAGGGTGATAGAGTAATCGGTGGCACGATCAATGGGGATGGTAGCCTACGAGTACGGGTGACTGCCACCGGGGACGACACTGCGCTCGCCGGGATTATGCGATTGGTAGAGGAAGCACAGGGCAGTAAATCAAATACTCAAATTCTCGCTGATAAAGCCGCGGGTTGGCTATTTTATATCGCAATCGCTGTTGCTGTTTTAACAGCTATAGCATGGGTTATTGCCGTTGGTTTTGAAGTTGAAGTGCTGGAACGAGTTGTCACTGTGCTGGTTATTGCCTGCCCTCATGCGTTGGGATTGGCTATTCCTCTAGTGGTTGCCATCAGCACCTCAATGGGTGCACGGAACGGTATTCTGGTGCGTAACCGTTTGGCACTTGAAGAAGCACGATTGATTAACACCGTCATTTTTGACAAGACTGGCACGCTGACAGAAGGACGCTTTGGTGTCGCCAATATATTTGTGGCTGATGACTGGCAGGAAGATCAAGCACTGGCGCTGGCGCTCGCTGTCGAAGGTGATTCTGAACATCCGATAGCGAGAGGTATTCGACAGAAAGCAGAAGAAGCCGGTGTTAAACCAGCAGAAATCAGCAGCTTTGAAGCGATTAAAGGACGCGGAATCAAGGCAATCCATGAGGGAAAGACTGTTTATGTGGGTGGTCCGCGCCTGCTGGAGATGGTGGAACTCAAGCTATCGGGTGACATAGAAGTATTCGCCAACAAAGCCAATGAGAATGCACAGACCGTTGTTTACATGGTCGTTGAGAATCAGGTAGTCACTGCATTTGCACTGGCGGATGTTGTGCGTGAGGAAAGTAAATTGGCGGTTCAACGGTTACACGAAATGGGCATTGAAGTCGCAATGTTAACCGGTGATAGCCAGCATGTCGCGGATGCCGTTGCCCGTGAACTGGGTATCGACATGGTATTCGCTGAGGTATTACCAGAGGATAAAGATAAGAAAGTGGCTGAATTGCAAAAGCAGGGCAAAAAAGTGGCGATGGTAGGGGATGGTGTCAACGATGCGCCGGCATTGACCCGTGCTGACATCGGTATCGCTATTGGGAGCGGTACAGATGTAGCAATTGAATCTGCCGGGATCATTTTGGTGCAGAGTAACCCACTGGATGTCGTGAAAATCTTTGAGCTGAGTCGCGCCACCTACCGTAAAATGATTCAGAATCTAATCTGGGCGACAGGCTATAACATAGTCGCTTTACCGTTAGCAGCAGGGGTATTGGCTCCGCTAGGTTTTATTCTGTCTCCTGCGATGGGTGCAGTTTTAATGTCACTGAGTACGGTTGTTGTGGCAATAAACGCCCAGTTACTTCGGCGTACAGACTTAGCCGCACGATCTGCATAACATCAGTAAAAAAATCCGCATGATGGCTTGACTCGTACAAGCCATCATGCGTGGAATATTTTTATTTTTGCACACTGAAACCTCTGATGAGAGAGTTGCTAATTGATTAACGGAGATGATAGAACCCGCGGTCAGCTTTGTTTCCAGATTCGCGTAAATTCTACAAGAATTATTGGGGAATGTTTATGTGTTCACCGTTGGTATACGCCAAATGGCGCATTGAATCTATGAAGAGATATGTTATCAATGCTTTATGAAGAAAAATATACTGGAAATGTCTATTTTGAGACTGCTGTTTTTATTTTTGATCTCGTTATTTCTATTTGGATGTGCAACCGAACAAAATAAGTCATTTGAACCACCAGCCCCAATCCTACCACCGACTGTTGATCCGTCTGATACTGTAATGGCGGTTGCCCAGCGCAATTATGAAACGTTATGTGCACACTGTCATGGATATGCCGGTGATGGTCAGGGTACAGCTTCGGAAGAACGTACACTATCGCTAGGATATAGAACTGTACCCCGACACGATTCAGAAGGGCATACATGGCAACATCCTGATCCTCTTTTGTTTGAGACTATTAAACATGGTGTATCTAATCCACTTAATTTGTATGTGATGTCTGCCTTTGGGGATAGCCTGAGTGATGATGAAATCTGGGGTGTAATTGAGTATATAAAGCGCTTCTGGACCGAGGAGGAGCGTGAGAGCCAGAGTCAACTTACAACACAATTTTGGGAGAACGACCCGAACTGGGAACAATATAATCTGGACATTTATGCAGATGAGCTGGAGTAAAATTAATGATTAAACGATTGCTATCTTTACTAAGTATTGCCGTTGCAATGCTGGTTGGTCTGAGTGCATGTGTTAGCACAGGTACCTCATCTGTTGACCTTCCCCTAGCGAATGACAAACCGACATTTATGTTTTTCTATACAGATAACTGACCCCCTTGAGCGCGTATGCAACCCATCGTGAATGGGCTTCAAGAAGAATATGGTGAGCGAGTAGCCTTTATTGATCTCAATGCTCAAGATGGTGCGGATGGGGAAAGACTTTTCGATCAGTTGGGGTTGCGAGGTCATCCAAGCTTTATCCTTTATTCCGCAGACGGTCAGCAAACCTATCAAGGAATTGGGATTATCGAAGAGCAACAACTCCGCCAAGAAATTATGCAAACATTGAATAACGGTTAATTGGAGAGCTAAGATTGGAACAACAACGTAACGGTCAACTGAATCTCGAAGATATTCATACTACACCAGTGGAAGACGGTATATTCACTATAAATCGGTATATGGTGAATTATATCTTGATAGCGATCCTTTTCCTTGCATTGGGTGGCATTGCTGGATACGCTACATCATCGAATAGTAATGAAGACCTGATTCAGCAGGCGGTAGATGCTGCCTACGAACGTCAGGAAGAAACCCTGAATGAATTAATTGAGTCTGGTGCGTTGGCAGAATCGCCAAGTCTGGATGTCAACAGTTTTACGGATGATGATCCATCCATAGGACCTGAGGATGCGTCTGTAGTAATTGTCGAGTTCAGTGATTTTAATTGCAGTTTCTGTAAGCGTTTTCATGATACCACGCTCCAACCCCTGTTGGAACAATATGAGGGGCAAGTTCGCTTTGTATATCGTGATTTTGCAATTTTGGGCGATACATCTGTAACCTCTGCAATTGCCTCAGAATGTGCCTACGATCAAGACCGATTCTGGGACTATCATGATCTTTTGTTCGCCAATCAGGGTAATTTTAGTCGGGATAGTCTGATCGCGTATGCTACACAGCTGGAATTGGATGTGGATCAATTCACTGTGTGTTTAGACGAGCAGACTCATTTAGATGATGTCCGGGCAGACTCGGCGGCGGCACAGCAAATTGGTGCACGCGGTACCCCCGCTTTTCTAATCAATGGTCAGTTTGTTAGTGGTGCTCAACCGTATGAAGTATTTGTTCAGCTTATTGACGCTGAACTTGCTGATGCCACTACACAAGAATAAGGCACGACAATTTGGTTAGTACGTTAATTTGAAGTTAGCATGGAGTAGTGATGAGAAAATCCCGCCATGTGGCGCATAGGTTCATGATCCGTGTTGCAGTAGAATAAGCGTTGAAAGTCGTTTGGGATAAGGATGTAGCAATGGTGAACCAACAAATTGATTTACCCGTCATCGGAATGACGTGTTCTGCCTGTGTTCGCAATGTAGAACGGGCGCTGAACAAAGCCGACGGCGTTACCGAAGCAAATGTCAATTTTGCCACCGAGCGTGCGAGCGTCAATTATGATCCCGCACAGGTTAATCTGGATGTGCTCATTCATCAGGTGCAGGGTGCGGGGTATGATGTAGCGACTGCGAAAGTCGAATTGCCGATTACGGGTATGACCTGTGCCGCTTGCGAGAAAAATGTGACACGGGCGCTCAAAAAACCAAATGGGGTGCTGGATGTCAGCGTGAATCTGGCAACAGAACGCGCTCTAGTAACTTACTTGCCCGGTACTGCCTCCCGCCGTGATCTGATTGCCGCTGTTGAGAAGGCAGGTTATGGGGTAATTGACACGGCAGATCTAGATGCACCAGATGATGCAGAACAAGCGGCACGCGAGGCGGAGATTCAGCATCAAAAGCAATTGGTGATTATCGGTGCAGTATTCTCGATTCCGCTGGTGATCTTAGG
>JBBSPQ010000065.1:0-7984 GCA_038258585.1 Pseudomonadales bacterium | reverse complement strand
GCGGTTACTGGGATCACCGACGGTATTCTACGCGAGGCAAGCGGTCATAAGAGCATCGTCTTAGGCGCGCATCTGCAATTGCCTGACATTAGTTCGAGTATAAAAGGTCCCGTGATCCAGCGTTTGTATGAAGAAACCGACATCCCATTGGTGTTGGTGCGTTCGAGGCGACCGGAAGCCCTTGAATTTCATGTTCCACAGCTTTTATCGACTCCACCTGATGACCTGTCAACGCGCGTTGACCGCTGGTTTGCTGAAAATACCTTTCACAGCCACGAGTTTGCCGATTTAAGTTATTTGATGGCCTTGAAAGAAAAGCAGGGCGTTACTATCAGCATCGGCTTACCCGCTCTCAACGAGGAAGAAACCATCGGCAATGTAATTCGCACCTTGAAAACGGCTCTGATGGATGACATACCTCTGGTCGATGAGATGGTTCTGATCGACAGCCGTTCGACCGACAACACAGTCGCTATTGCTCAACAGCATGGGATACCAAATTACGTCCATCAAGATTTGTTGCCGGAAGTGGGTTCCTATACGGGTAAAGGCGAAGCCCTGTGGAAAAGCCTGCATGTCTTGACCGGAGATATTATTGTCTGGGTGGACACGGACATCACGAATATCCACCCGCGTTTCATCTATGGGCTGCTCGGTCCGCTGCTAAAACACACGCACATCCAGTATGTGAAAGGTTTTTATCAGCGACCGATTACGGTAGGCGACACGCTGCAAGGGGTTGGGGGTGGGCGTGTGACAGAACTTGTCGCCCGACCGCTATTGAACCTGTTCTACCCAGAGCTTTCCGGTATTATTCAGCCGCTCTCTGGTGAGTATGCAGGACGGAGAAACGCTCTGGAGCAAATTCCATTTTTTAGCGGCTATGGAGTTGAAACCGGATTGCTGATCGATCTCCTCGACAAGTGTGGCCTCAACGCCCTTGCTCAAACCGATCTGGAAATGCGGATTCACTATAACCAACCGCTGGTCGGGTTGAGCAAAATGTCCTTCGCGATTTTGCAGGTATTCATCGCGCGCCTGGAAAAGCGTTTCGGTGTGCAATTGCTGGACAATGTGAACCACAGCATGAAAACCATTATCCAGGAACCCGAGCGATTCGGGTTGGAGATCAACACCATTGGCGATGTTGAACGTCCGCCGATGCTCTCGCTCCCAGCTTACCTGAAGCGCTAGGCATCCTGCTCAAAATGCATCAGTTCAGTTTTGTTTGAGTACAGCAACGGCAATGCGCCTGGTAGTCAATGACTTGTCCCATGAGGTCGAACTGAAAGTGGCAGCAGCGCAGCAGCAGATCCCGTAACTGTTCCCTTCCGCATTGTACCCGCGATTTAACCCCAGACAGAGACAAGCCAAGCTTCCCGGCTACTTGTTTTGGGGTATAACCTTCAAATTCTGTGAGCATGAGCGGTGTCTGATATGCTTCGGGCAAGTATTCAATCATCGACCAAATTATCTTGCGTATTGGTTCTGTCAAATCATCGACAGCGTCATCAATCGCCATTGCGCGAAGCATTTCAGGAAGATCAAGGGTAGGGTGCTCACTAAGGAAGTGATCTTTAATCACAAAGTGCGTCAACTGATACAACCATGCCTGTAGTTGTTCCTGATCGCTCAGAGCATGAATATGCTCGTGTATCTTCAGACAGACGGCCAGCATCAGATCCTCTGTCGTTGCTTCGTCGCCTACACGTTTGAGAATGAATTTCCGCATCGGTTGATGAAACTGTACCCAAAGCGCCTCGATGGACGGACCACTCATTTCTTCTGAATTCGCCCTATCCCCCATATCAACCACCAGCGCAGGCTATTTATCGCAGTGAGTCCAGTATCTATAGTTCCAGTATGCTCCAACGAAACAGCATTGGAAACTCAAGTTTCCATTGTGCATGATCCATCGATACGCTCACTCTCCACTTTTCGCTGGGACTCATTTAGGCAGTGGCTATCGTTCTTCACACCCATTGGAGGTGTTGGCTGCTGAAGGGTTAAAGTGGCAATAGCGCATAGAGTATCGATTAAGTTTTTTCTAAGGCATAGGGCAGCATTCCCCTGCAATTTGGATAGTTCGAGCAGCCCCAGAAATGACTGCCTGCATTCGCGCCGTTCTTGACCGTCCGCAGTACCATTTCACTGCCACATTTCGGGCAGCGGGGTGGCTGGACTGCTGGTTTGACGGTCACTACAGGTTCGGAGGCAATTTTGGACAGCGCTGCTGCCATGATCGGCTGCGCTGCTAGAGGGGCAATTTCTGGCGCGAACGTGCTTGAAGAACCGAGGTATGGTGCAAGCTGCGCAGCGATTTCCGCGACGACATAGGCGCGCTTGGCTGGCACATGCAGCAGCGGCAGCTTGGCGACTGCGAACACCTGATCGACGAACGCATCCCGTTCACGTCGATCCTCACGCTGGTGACTGCTGTCGTCCAGTTCGATGCCGAGCAGAGGTTGCATCGTCGCTGGGTCGCACAGCAGAAAATCAACGTGTTTGCGGTCGATCTTGTTGCGGTAGGCGCGGAATTTGCTTTTGTCTTCCAGCTTGATCCAGAACACGTCCCCTAAACCCACTTTGGCGCTGACGACGGCGCGATTTCCTACGACACCGCGAAGGTTTTGGAAGAAGCTCAATTCTGCTGGAGAGAGGAAATGATTCTGAACTTGATAGGGGAAATCTTGAAGCTGATCGTCATCCTCATCGTCCTGCGTGGACTGGAGCGCTTGAGTCTGATATTTAGGCTTGCTCCGTTGAACTCTGCCGTCGCGCGATCTGAGAAAAAACTCCAGAGCGATGACGGCAATGACCACGACGATAATCAGCGCAGGGTTCATGAGGGTGTCCTTGTATATGATGTTGGAGTTCTATCACTTTCAAGCCTAGTTAGCTTTCTTCGTCCCCGACCGTCCAATCCATGAACGCGCCGTAGTTGTATTCCCGTGCGTACTCAACCGCGATCCCCTTGAGTACGGGGAAATCACCGTAAAAGCAGTCGAATAACTCGATAATTCCCCGCTCAAACTCGAACAGATACTGCTCATCAAAATCGCCCGCCTCGGTGTGCTTATCCAGTAATTTCACGCTGCCATCGGCGTGGCGGAGCAGCAGGCGCAACAGTGGCTTACTCATGGTTGGGACTTTCTGGGTTGATTTGGGGGCGAATCGGTGAGCGACCGGATAGTGCCGGATAGGGCTGGCTTGAGCGACCGGAACGTGCCGGAAAAACGTCCAGAAGTGCCGGATAGATACCGTTAACGCCGTTACGCGCTGGATTGGCGGGTTTGAGGGGTGGGCAGAAGGAGACATCGGCAGCGAAAAACTGATCGACAATCGCATCCCATTTTGTACACAGGTGATTGGGAAATCGAATTGTTACAGTAAATCTTGCCGGGAAAATCGACAGATCGCTGTGAAACACGTTATAGTCACCCCAAGTAGTGCTGATCATGCCGATAGTTATAGGCCAATCACGATGAAGTTGATTGTAACCGTTGTGGACGCTACGGATGTCGATAGGGTGATGACCGCGCTCACCGACCAGCACATCCGTGTCACCCGCGTCAGCAGCACAACCGATTTCTTCAGTCCTGGCAACTCCACCCTGCTGATTGGGGTCGATGAGAACACTGTGCCGCAGGTCATGAAGGTGATTGCTGATTTGGCGGCCCCGCATCAATCCGTTATTCCCTATATCCATGATGGCAACACGCCCCTCACCAGCTTTACTGAAGTTCAGGTAGGCGGCTTCCTGTCTTTTGTTCTGAATGTTGATCATTTCGAGCAGGTGTAACCCATGTCAAAATTGATCCTCGCCATCATTTTCAATAACGATGCGGTTGACCCGCTCTCGCAGGCGCTCCTGGCAAGCGACTATTCCGTGACCAAAATCAGCAGCATGGGCGGATTCCTGCGCCGCCAGAACACGACGTTCGTGGTCGGGGTGGAGGAAGCGCTGCTGCCGGGTGCGATGACGATTATCCGCGATGTGTGCAGTCCCTACAGCAGCCCAGAAGGTCATGCCGCGACGATTTTCGTGCTGGACGTTGCCGAATTTGCCCGTGCCTGAGTGCAGCCATCGTCGAGGATGAAATCGAGTTCCTCTTCGGTGAACGCGACTACCTTACGCTGATTTAAAACCAAACATGGTAGCGATCAAACGCGGCGTCCAGATCAGATCATAAGCGATAGCCTGTACTACCCCTTCAACTCCCTGCTTGGTTACGGGTATAGGTTCGGTATTGAGAGCAATAGCGAACCAGACAGTCAGAACAATGAGCGCAAGAATACCGCCGAGGCAGCCGCAGCCTCTTTTGCCTAGACCTCGCATCGTTTATTCCACCTCGTCCGTGTCAGTGCTGGCGTCCTTGCCCATGCGATACTTGATGTTGTAGTTGATGAGTAAGTTGAGTTCCGCATCATTTAAGCCGTAGTGCCGCGCTAGCAACTGGTCGATCTCGTCAATAATAGCACTAACGAGACTCAAACATCCCTTCAAAGCACCATGAATCCAGGCGTTGCTTATAAATCAAAGAGCAAATATTTTTAGTACTTTGCATTAGAGGACACGAATCTTATTACGCAAGAAAAAAGCGCTTCCAGATGTATCTAGAAGCGCTTTTCCCCTCAGATTGGGTATTCGAGGACTCGAACACTACCTGTAGTGTTAGCGTTGTATAGAGTAGTACCCCCAGAGACTGGATTCGAACAATAGCCACGCGAGAAAAAAGCCCTTGAAACAGTTCTCAAAGGCTTTCTGAGAGAGCGACTCCACAGCCAGGATTCGAACTTTTAGCATTGTCTTACAGTAAATTTAGCGTTGATTTTCAACGATCTGAACCGGGCTCCTGACGGGACTCGAACCCTTATCTTCCCGTATAAACGCAAAAACCGGCTGAACATTCAGCCAATTTTTCTCTCAAGTCTGTTGCTGTAGCCCTGATGGAAGTTATCTCGAACACTTTTCCCCTCAAAATACTGCTGATTTTCTTCAACAATTGACATTTCCTCAGTGTGTCCAGGTGACACGCCTCTCTAACCGACTTTGAACTTGGCTTTTCGGATGATTGGGAGAGTGAGAACCTCTCCCAATCCCCTTGAAGGCTCGCTGCCGATGCCAGCAAGACTTCCGTAGACACTATAGCACACGTCCGCGAAGTCCTTGCCAGCCACAGCGATTTCATCCGGTTTGTTGTATGGAGGGAATGGCAATGGCTCGTGTATTTGTTTTTACCAATCACAAAGGGGGCGTAGGAGTGCGTCCGTAAAGGCGTTTTCTGTAATGCCTCGAAAGAGGTTACGGGTAGTGAGAACCCGTATGGTCACCTGACTCACCGGAGGTGGAAACGCCACAAGGGAACATAGCGTGTCAGGAAAGCGTTGGGTCTGAAAAGCCAGATGGACAGGTTGCAACGCAAGACCAGAGCAGTGACAAGGTCAAAGCTAAACTGCTTTAAACCCAGTTTCTTGGCTCTAACCCGCCGAGATGCACGAAAGCTGGATGGATACGTGCATAGGGGAGGTTTACGAGGGTTTTTTCCTACGACCCGCGTACTCACTAACCATCCCTCAGCGCATCGGAGATGCGTAAAAGAAACGAACGGGAACCTAAATCGCTGCGGAGTACAGAGAACGCTAAACGGAGATGACCTAACTCGGAATGCCCACCGGGGCTATGGTGAAAGCACCTGAAAATCCGACACGGTCACGGAGCTTCCATAGTAGTCGGAGACAGGGAAAGCCTGTCACAGGGCGAAGGGAAGCAGGTTATTCAAGGGCGAGAAGGTGGAGGTATGCGCAATGCAAAAAGCTGAAGTCATTCTCTCCCTGCTCAGTCAAAAGGCTGCTTGCAAGAACGGGTATGTGTTCGACAGGCTGTATCGCAATCTGTTTAACCCAGATTTCTACCTGCTGGCATACAGCAACATCTACGCGAACGAAGGCAACATGACCGTCGGAACGGATGGCGAGACGATTGACGGGTTCAACCTCGAACGGGTGAACCGAGTCATCGCGCAACTCAAACAGGAAACGTACCGCCCCAACCCGGTCAGACGCACCTATATTCCTAAAAAGAATGGCAAGCGTCGCCCGCTGGGGATTCCCTCGTTCACCGACAAACTGGTGCAGGAAGTCGTGCGGATGCTGCTGGAGGCAATCTACGAACCCGTGTTCAAAGACACCTCGCATGGGTTTCGTCCCGGACGAAGCTGTCATACCGCCCTGATGCAGGTCAAAACGAGCTGCAAGGGCACGAACTGGGCTATTGAAGGCGACATTCAGGGGTTCTTCGACAACATCCACCACGCCAAACTGCTCCAACTGCTCGCCCGCAAGATTACGGATGGTCGTTTCCTGAACCTGATAGACAAGTTTCTCAAAGCGGGTTACCTGGAGTTTGGGCAGGTGCATCCTTCGCTGACCGGAACGCCGCAAGGCGGCATTGTCAGTCCCATCCTCGCCAACATCTATCTCCATGAGTTGGACGTGTTCATGGAAGCCCTGTGCCAACGCACCTCCACCTCCAGCATCCGGCGTAAGAATGCCGAATACCAGGCACTCAATCTGGCACGCTTCCACGCGCGGCGGAACGGCGACTATGCACAGGCCAAGGCGCTGCTGCAACACATGCGCACCCTGCACGCCTCAGACCCGCTTGACCCCAACTATATCAAGGTTAAATACTGCCGCTACGCCGACGATTTCATTGTCATGATGATTGGCAGCAAGCAGTTGGCAGCACACATTAGGGAGGATATTCGGGCATTCCTCGAAACCCTGAGCCTTGTGCTCAGCCCCGAAAAAACGCTCATCACCAACCTGAGTGACCGACGAATACGCTTTCTTGGCTACGAAATCGCCAAAACCCATGAAGACACCAAACTCACGCCCAACGCGCACGGGGTCAAGAAGCGCACTGCCAACGGAACGATCCAACTGCTGGTTCCCGCCGATGTCGTCCGGGAAAAACTGAAACCGTTTGTCAGGAACGGCAAAGCCATCCACCACAATGCTCGTGTCAATGCCCCACTGCTGGACACGTTAACGACCTACAACGCCGAAATCCGGGGACTGTACAACTTCTACTGCCTTGCTACTGATGTCAGCACCAAACTGGGAAAGTTCAAGTTCTTCCACTACTACAGCCTGTTGAAAACGGTCGCGCGAAAGGAAACCTGCTCGGTCGCCCAGGTGATAAACCGCTATGGGGTCGATGTCCAACGGAAGCAGCAGACTGGCACACGCAAGGTCTTCGGGGTCACGTACCCAACCCAAAAGGGGGACAAAACCCTGACCTATTTCAATGAACCGCTCAGGAAAAAGCTCCAGCCACAACCGGGGCTGACCGCGCAAGGGAGGATACCCGTCACTTTCCCGCTGCGTCATCGCATCCTTGACCGGCTCAATGCCAACCACTGCGAACTGTGCGGTCACCCGTCGGACAGCCCAAGCCAGTTTGAAGTCCACCATGTGCGGAAACTTCGGGACATCAAGCAGAAATACCACAAGCGCGGTCAGCACATCCCCAACTGGGTCTTAGCGATGGCCTCCCTGAACCGGAAAACACTGGTGGTCTGCAAAACCTGCCACCGTGCCATCCATTCAGGCCAAAACACGCACCCATTTAAAGGAATTCAGCCATGAAACTGAGGAATAGCTGGAGAGCCGGATACATGGAAACGTGTACGTCCGGTTCGGAGGGGGGTTCACAGAAACCCAGTCTGGCAACAGACCAGGGCGCTGGGTTCCTACCCTACAAATCCACGTCTGCCACTAACATCGCTTTTGGCCTGGTCGGATTGCTGCGGAAAGCAGAGGCGTCTAATTGCCGTGTGCTACTGATCGATACCGACTCGCAGGCACATGCTACGCTTGTGACGACCGGCAGGAAGGACTATGGGACCGACAACAGCCTCTACACCGTCCTTATGTCGGATCGGCTGAATGCGGGCAGCGCGCTCGTCCAGTGTATCGT
>JBBSPQ010000064.1:0-8065 GCA_038258585.1 Pseudomonadales bacterium | reverse complement strand
CGAGTTCGTCGTCGAGTAGCTCTTCTATTTCATCGGCTTCCTCAAACAATGCCGACGTGCCACCGGAAAACTCACAGGTCGAAAATTCTGATGCGTCGCCGTTAAAAGAGCGACTGTTGTTGCGCCGCCGAAAGGCGGAGCCAGCAAACTGCACGTCGTCAGTAATGAAATGGCTGCCGTTCAGGTTGAACATAGTGAGGTCGTTCTCAGTAATGTCCGGTGCCGTGAAAATGGCTTCGCGGTCAATGTCCAGCAAACCCACAGGTGAGCTCCCGTTCCCGGTCAGGTCGGAATCGGCCAGTTGCAGACCCAGATCCACTGTCGAGCGCGTTCCGTCGCGCCAGCTCACGCCGCCATAGAAGTTCTGTGATTCAGACGCCGACATATCGCGCCAACCGTCTTCTCGGAATGCGCTCAGGTTCGCGTAGTAACCCCAACTGCCGTTGTTGCCGCCTGACTCCAGCGTGGCGTTGTGACGGTTCCACGATCCCGTGCTGAACTCGCCACTGTGTCCTTGAAAATTGAAGCCGTTTTTCATTGTTATGGCCAATGCGCCGCCGAGTGTGTTCAGTCCGAACAGGGGGTTAGCGCCGCCAATCAGTGTCATTGTGGCAATGGCAGACTCTGGGAGGAGATCCCAGTTCACCGCATCGCCTAAAGGTTCGTTGATGCGCGCGCCGTTCTGATAGACGGCAAGTCCTTGTGGCAAACCCAGTAGGGGGGATGCGGTGAAGCCACGAAACTGCACGTCGTTCTGCAAGGGGTTATTCTGTGCGCTGTTGATAGAGACGCTGCCCATATTGCTATTCATGTAATCAGACAGATCGAGGCTTTGACTGGACTGCAATTCTGCCGCACCAACCGATTGCACGCTGAAAGGCACTTTCGCGATGGGCATGCCCAAACCCGATGAGGTTGGCGTGCCGATAACAAGGATTTCAACGTCGGGAGTCTGGGCAAAAGAGGGCAGCGTTATCAGTGAGATAATAGCGACGGAGGCAGTGCGATTTAGCAGCAAGAAAGACATTTTTATTCAAATTCCCGGATTCGTTATTCTGAACAGGAACGAGAATTTCCTGTGCGAATGGCACAGAAGTCTAGCGCATTACAAGAAGGATGTAAGTAGGGCTTCTATGTGGCTGAGGTTAAATCGCGCGCTGGCAATTCTAGCCCAATGCCGATAGTTCTCGGTCCAGCATGGATGTGTCTGCAGCATTCAACTCCACCACTCGACGCAAGTGAGTCATGCTGTCCAGATCCATGTAATCGCAATAAAAACCAATCTGGTCCGCTTCCTTGTGTTTGAAACGCAGGTGCATTTGTATCTGCAGATTGCCGCCAAGATGAATGCTGATTTCGAGTGGTTCGCTTTCAATCAAGTCGATGTCGCCAGGATTCTGGATGAGTATGCCGCGAAGCGAGATGTCGATAAGCATAGCGGGCCAACAGCGATCCCCCTGTATTAGCACAGCTTCGGCGTCAAAAAACACGCGAGTGAAATTCCTGCGGTTGTCGCTGGGCGGGGTTTCGCCTGTCGCGTCTTTGCTTCCTTCACTCATCGGTCCTGCTCTCCTTTGGAAAGTCTGTACACCTGTAGCGGCCAATTGGCGAGAAAATAGAGGGGTCGGCGCAAATTAAAGTTTAAGGTCTGTCCACTCTTCGACGGAGGTAGACACTGCAGGAGCTGGACTGCTAGCGAAGCCTTTTAAAATTTTCGCTAGCAGCTGACTCCCGCAGTCAAGCCAGTTTTTTGTATTTCATACGGGTAGGCTGGGCGTCGCCAATACGTTTCTTGCGATCTACCTCGTAGTCGCTGTAGTTACCTTCATGCCACACGACTTTGCTATCGCCTTCGAAGGCGAGAATGTGAGTGCAGAGGCGATCAAGGAACCAACGGTCGTGCGACACCACAATTACATTGCCGGGGAAGTTGAGCAGACCTTCTTCCAAAGCACGCAGCGTCTCCACGTCTAGGTCGTTGGTCGGTTCGTCCAGCAGCAGAACATTGGCACCGCGTTTGAGCAGTTTGGCCAGATGCAGACGGTTGCGCTCACCACCAGACAGGTCTTTAACAAACTTCTGTTGATCGCTGCCTCTGAAATTGAAGCGGCTGGCATACGAGCGCGACTGCACTTCGTAGCGGCCGATCTGTAAGACGTCATGCCCGCCAGAAATTTCTTCCCACACGGTGACTTTGTCGTTCAGTTCATCGCGACTCTGATCTACGTAGGCCAGATCGACGGTCTCTCCCAGACGAATGCTGCCACTGTCCGGTTGTTCCTGACCGACGAGCATGCGCAGGAAGGTTGTCTTACCCGCGCCGTTGCCCCCGATTATGCCAACGATGGCCCCTTTGGGGATGCTGAAACTCAGATCATCGATCAGCGTGCGATCGCCGAATCCTTTGGTGAGATTGTTAACCTCAATCACCATGTCGCCGAGGCGAGGACCGGGCGGAATATACAGCTCTGTCGTCTCGTTGCGCTTCTGGAAATCCTGCGAATTGAGTTCCTCGAAGCGCGCCATGCGGGCCTTGCTCTTGGCCTGCCGTCCTTTAGGGTTAGCCCGAACCCACTCCAATTCAGACTTGATCGTGCGCTCACGCGCCGCTTCCTGCTTGGATTCCGTGGTAAGCCGCTGCTCTTTGGTTTCGAGCCAAGTCGTGTAATTGCCCTCGTAAGGAATGCCGTGGCCGCGGTCGAGTTCCAGAATCCAACCCGCCGCATTATCAAGAAAGTAGCGATCGTGGGTAATGGCTACCACGGTACCGGGGTACTCCTTCAGGAAGCGCTCAAGCCACGCCACACTCTCGGCATCGAGATGGTTGGTAGGCTCGTCCAGCAATAACATGTCGGGATTGGAGAGCAACAAACGGCACAACGCGACGCGACGTTTCTCACCCCCGGAAAGTTTGCTTACATCGGCGTCCCATGGCGGCAGACGCAGCGCGTCGGCGGCAATCTCCAGCTTGCGTTCGATGTCCCAACCTTCGGCGGCATCGATGGCATTCTGCAATTCACCCTGCTTCTCGAGCAGGTCGTTCATTTCGTCATCGCTCATCGGTTCGGCGAAGCGGTCGCTGATGGCATTGAAGTCTTCAACCAGCTTGATTACCGGCCCCATGGCTTCTTCGACATTGCCCCGCACGTCCTTGTCAGGGTTCAATGCAGGCTCCTGCGGCAGATAGCCAATGTTGATATCGGTCTGAGCGCGAGCCTCGCCGAGATATTCTTTGTCGATGCCGGCCATGATGCGCAGCAGGGTAGATTTGCCCGAGCCGTTGAGGCCGAGCACGCCGATTTTGGCGCCGGGAAAGAACGACAGTGAGATATCTTTGAGTATTTCTTTCTTGGGCGGAACGACTTTTCCGACCCGATGCATGGTGTAAACAAACTGTGCCATAACGAAAAATTTCCAATAATGAGCCCGTAATTAATCCCCAGCATTATGGCACAGAGGACTGATCGGTTGCCTCATATGAAAATGTAAACCGGTGCTTTTTGCGCCGCGCTTCGCTGAGGAGACTTGCCCCGGTGGACACGCCGTGAACCCATCCATGGGGACTCGGCTTCCGCCATCCGGGCGGAAGACGGTCCATCGGGGCAAGTCTCCTCACCAAATCGCTAACATTGTGCGAGATTTGGATTTCAGTGAAACCTCCAGCCAAAATTAGTGGTGGAGGTTTGCATTGAGTAGAGAGTTTTCGGTTATCCACGAAAGCAGATTGGAGTGGTGGGGAGATAGGAGCCGGACCATTGAGCGCCAGGGATGGCGCGATTGAGCCCCCATGGATGGGTTCACGGGCGGGTCCAGCTCCTATCTCCCCACCGCTCCAATCGGGATTCGGAGTGCCAAGCCGAAGGGCTATGGCGCGATATGCAGCGATCTCATAGTAAGGATGCAAAAAAATCCGGGGAAATGCCGGATTAAACCAACATTGAGGATGCTCAGGGGGAGGGCATGCTGTAAAATGGCGCTCCACTGAATCTTAGGCCTGCCAATGGGGAATTGAATGTTTAGTAGTGAGATGACAATTGCGGAATTTGACCCGGAACTGAACGACGCCATCAATGCTGAAGCGGAACGTCAGGAACACCACATCGAGCTGATTGCTTCCGAGAACTACACCAGCCCGCGTGTAATGGAAGCGCAGGGTACCGTGCTCACCAACAAATACGCTGAAGGCTATCCTGGCAAACGCTACTACGGCGGCTGCGAACATGTCGACGTCGTCGAAACTCTTGCCATTGAGCGCGCCAAGCAACTGTTCGGCGCTGCTTACGCAAACGTGCAGCCTCATTCGGGCTCGCAGGCAAATGCTGCGGTCTACATGGCATTGGTTAAGCCCGGCGACACAGTGCTTGGTATGAGTCTGGCCGACGGTGGACACCTCACCCATGGCGCCAGCGTCAGTTTCTCTGGTCGTATCTACAATGCCATTCAATACGGTCTGAACAGCGAAACCGGTGAGATCGACTATGAACAGGTCGAAGCTCTGGCGCTGGAACACAAGCCGAAACTGATCATGGCCGGTTTCTCTGCGTATTCACGCGTAGTGGATTGGCAGCGTTTCCGCGACATCGCCGACAAAGTGGGCGCTTACTTTGTTGTGGACATGGCTCACGTCGCAGGTCTGGTGGCAGCGGGTGTCTACCCCAGTCCAGTGCAGATTGCTGACGTGACGACCTCCACTACTCACAAGACACTCGGCGGTCCACGTGGTGGTCTGATTCTGGCCAAGTCTAATCCTGACCTTGAGAAGAAACTGAACTTCGCTGTATTCCCAGAAAGCCAGGGTGGCCCGCTGATGCACGTCATCGCGGCTAAAGCAGTCTGTTTCAAAGAAGCGATGAGTCCTGAATTCAAGGCTTACCAGCAGCAGGTCGTGAAGAACGCGCAGGCAATGGCGGAAGGGTTTATGACTCGCGGATTCGATATTGTCTCTAATGGTACAGACGACCACTTGTTCCTGCTGAGCCTCGTCAAACAGGGTATTACCGGTAAGGATGCGGACGCTGTACTAGGCCGCGCCAACATCACCGTTAACAAGAATGCGGTGCCAAATGACCCACGTCCTCCTTTCGTGACAAGTGGTCTGCGTATTGGTTCACCTGCGGTGACTCGTCGCGGCTTCAAGGAAGCGGAAGTCAAAGAGCTGACCGGTTGGATCTGCGATGTGCTTGATAACATCGAAGACGAGAGCGTGATTGAGTCAGTGCAACAGAAAGTGCTGGCATTGTGCGCGCGCTTCCCTGTTTATAGCTGAAGTTAAGTTGGCCCGATGACGCCAATCCACTGCTCGAACGTCTGGATAGCTTATGCAATGTCCGTTCTGTAATGCACTCGACACCAAGGTGATAGATTCACGCTTGGTGTCTGAAGGCAATCAGGTTCGTCGTCGGCGCGAGTGCATCACTTGCGCCGAACGATTTACGACTTATGAAACCGCAGAATTGGTGATGCCACGCATTATCAAGCAGAACGGCAATCGCGAACCATTCGACGAAAATAAATTACACTCTGGTCTTATCAAGGCGCTGGAGAAGCGTCCGGTCAGCATCGAAAAAGTGGATGAGGCGATCAACCGCATCAAGAATCATCTGCGTGCTACTGGCGAACGGGAATTACCTTCCCGTATCGTCGGTGAACAGGTCATGCTGGAACTGAGGCAGCTCGACGAAGTGGCTTTCGTACGTTTTGCGTCGGTCTATCGCAGCTTCAAGGACTTGAATGAGTTCCGGGCTGAGATCGACCGTCTGGCTAACGACAACTGAGCGTCCTGGATATTGAGATGAGCAGTGCGGCTTCCTACATGAAACTGGCCATCGCAGCAGCGGCCAATGTCTACACCACTACCCCGAATCCTCGCGTCGGTTGCGTAATTGTGCGTGACGGAGATGTCGTCGGCACCGGTTGGCACGAACGCTTTGGTGAGCCCCACGCCGAGGTCAATGCGCTGATTCAGGCTGGCTATCTAGCTAAAGGCGCGACTGCTTATGTTTCTCTCGAACCGTGCTGTCATTTTGGTCGCACGCCGCCCTGCACGCAGGCACTGATTGCGGCTGGCGTGACCGAGGTAGTCTTCGCCATGCACGACCCAAATCCTTTGGTCGGAGGAAAAGGGGTGCGAATGTTGCTTGATGCGGGCATCAAGGTCAGTGGCCCCATGATGGAAATGGAAGCACGCACACTGAATCGCGGTTTTATCAAACGGATGAACGAGGGACTGCCCTTCGTGCGCTGTAAGATGGCGATGAGTTTGGATGGGCGCACGGCAATGGCTTCTGGTGAAAGCCAGTGGATTACAAGTCCCGAGTCCCGAGCGGATGTGCAAAGGCAACGTGCAGCATCTTGCGCGATAGTGACTGGCGTCAATACAGTCTTGAGTGACAACCCAGGTTTGAACGTCAGAGCCGATCAGTTGCCGGACGTGAATGCCGAGGACATTGTTAAACGTCAGCCGCGCCGGGTAATTATCGATTCCTCGCTGCGCACGCCGCCTGATTCGAAGATATTGAGTTTGCCGGGAGAGGTGTTGTTTCTTGTTGGCAATCCCCACGCCCAACAGTACAAACGATTTTCGGGCAAGCTGGATAATGCTAGCGCCGAGATCCGCCAGATCAACACGTTGTCGGGCGGACGCATCGATCTACGCGAAGCGATGACCTGCTTGGCCAAAAATTTTAGCTGCAACGAAGTCATGATAGAAGCGGGTCCGACACTGAGCGGCGCGATGATTCAGGCGGGTCTGGTCGACGAAGTCATCATTTACATTGGCGCCAAATTTCTGGGCAGCGACGCATTGCCGTTGCTCAATTTGCCGGGACTGAAACACATGTCCGATCACATTGGGCTCGAGATTGTGGACGTACTTGGCATCGCCGGTGATTGTCGTATAACAGCACGAGTGGTCAATAAATCAATCGCACAGGAGGCAACAGATGTTTACAGGAATAATTGAATCGTTAGGTTCTGTTGCCGATTTACAACTGCGCGGCGGCGAATGGCGCCTCACCGTCATGAGTCAGACCATGGATTTCAGCGATGTCGTACTCGGCGACAGCATCTCCGTGAATGGCGTCTGCCTGACAGTGACCAAGCTGGCGGCGAATCAGTTTGAAGCCGATGTCTCCAACGAAACCATGCAACTGACAACGCTGAATGGCCTGAACAAGGGTTCGAAAGTGAACCTCGAAAAAGCCCTCACCCCAACCAAACGCCTCGGTGGTCACATCGTCAGTGGCCATGTGGACGGTGTAGGAGAACTGATCGATAAACGCCCGGATGGCGCCAGCATCCGCATGGACTTTCGCGCCCCTGCAGAGCTGGCCAAATACATCGCCCAGAAAGGCTCCATCTGCATTGACGGCACCAGCCTGACCGTCAACACAGTCAAAGGTGCCACGTTCAGCGTAAACATAATTCCGCACACCCAGACCCAAACAATAATCCAGAACTACCGCGCCAATCAGCAAGTGAACCTGGAAGTAGACCTCATCAGCCGCTACCTCGAACGTCTGATGCTGGGCGAAAGCGCCGCCGATGAAACCCTGACCGGCAAAGCCGAATCCCTGACCAAAACATTTCTGGCCGAGCACGGATTTGCGTAAGGTTCGCATTACCACTGAACGAGTGGAGAGTGTCCGGAGTGGGTGGAATGGACCATTAGCCCCATGGATGCGGCTGCTGAGGCCTCATGGATGAGTTCACGGCGAGTCCATTCCACCCACTCCCGACGCTCTGCACGGAACAGAAAAACTGAAACTAATGAAAACGCCAAACCGCAACAAAGAGACGAAATGAAACTGAACACAGTAGAAGAGATTATTGATGACATCCGCCAAGGCCGCATGGTCATCCTCATGGATGACGAAGATCGCGAAAACGAAGGCGACCTCGTCATTGCCTCCGAACGCGTCCGCACCGAAGACATCAACTTCATGGCCACGAACGCTCGCGGACTGATCTGCCTCACCCTTAGCCGTGAACGGTGTGACTATCTCAACCTTCGTCCCATGGTGAACAAGAACGCTACCCAGTTTCACACCAACTTCACCGCCTCCAT
>JBBSPQ010000063.1:0-8066 GCA_038258585.1 Pseudomonadales bacterium | reverse complement strand
TTTGGTAACATCTGGTATTTTGTCCATCTGAAGAACGTCGAGAAAAAATCAATCAAAGATGCACAGTTTACAGATCCCCGTACAGGAATTACAACGAACCTTTTTGATTATCTGAATAGCCGCTGGGAAGGACGCAAATCCGACCGATTAAAAACGCTTAACCCAGAGGATTTGGCAGTTACCTACGGTTCCCCAAAGCAGCCGGGGGAAAAGTATGCCCCTGCATCATTGATCCGCTTGCGCTATAAAACGAGCGAAGAACCTGCACAAAATTTTCACACACAAACTATCCTCGAACCTGAGGACCGCTTGCGGGATATAGAGAAGATCATTACCACTTATATGAATGGTAAGACTAAATTAGAGGGAATTTCATTTAGCGTTGAAACTCAACCTGCATCGATACCTCATCGTGTATTTCCAATTCCAAAACAGCTTTTTGGTAATAAAAGCGTGCTTTCAAGTCCGGAAATGATTCCTAGGTCAATTGAAGATAGCTGGCGGAAACGAAAAAACTGGTTGCGCGACAATAACATTGGGATATTTTCGCGCGAGGATGGCATCGTAAGTCAATTCATGTTGGTTCCCTCCAGCCTCACGAATGATGAAGATGAGGCAGATAGTATCGAACACGACTTAAAAAGTGCGGTGCAAAATTACAGCCCTATTCCCTACAACCCCAAACTTGTCGTTTGGGATGATGAAAACGCGACAACTATTCCGCAAATAAGAGCAACTTTGACCGAACTGAAGAAATCTATGGTATCTGCAGGAACATCCTGTGCTCTTGTAGTCTTACCCGCGAATCGTAGTAAAGCCGAGACCGGCAAATTGCGGCGTCACATCAAAAAAACGCTTTCGCCAGAGGTACGAACAAAGTGTGTCCAGGCATCGGAACTGCTGCACCACATGCGAGCTAGCAAGAAAGATGAACGAGATGCAGGTCGTTATCGATCCTATTTGATGTACACAGCGTTCGATATCTTAGTTACAAGTGGTCATAGGCTGTGGGTCATAAACGAAGCGTTGAATTACGATCTCTACATTGGTATCGACGTATTGAATAACACAGCCGGGTTTACATTCGTCGCTGGGGGCGGTGCGATATGTCGGTTTATTTCATCAACTTCTGACCAAAAGGAACAGCTCTCAGCCGAGCAAATTGTCGAAGTTCTTGGGAAACATCTGCGTGAAATCATCCCTCGCGTGAGAGAAATTTTAGGCCATTTACCACGACATATTGTCATCCATCGAGATGGACGCTGGTTTAGTACTGAAAGCCAGGGTTTCAGTTTTATTACGGATAAGCTATATCATGAAGGTCTCCTGCCTGAGAATATCGTAAAAGGTGTCGTCGAGATCCAGAAGACAAATGCTCAGCGGTGGAGACTACTTGCCCGGGAAAATAGAAAGTTTCAAAACCCGATCGTTGGTTCATATTACACTTTTACTGCGAACCAGGGAATTATTTGTACAGCAGGCATCCCAGGTAGAATACCTGGAACTGTCAAACCATTGCTAGCCAATATTGCTGAGGGAAATCTCGATATTGAGAAGGTGTTGCGTGATATCTTCTGGTTATCTGTTCTTGCTTGGACTAAACCAGATGGACTACAGAGCTTACCCATCACGATAAAGCTGGCTGACGATTGGCTAGAGCCAATTGCTGCTGCCATTAGTGAAAATGAAGCCCTCTTTGGAGCTTTGGATCAAAAAGTTATATCAAGTAGTATTCCGGAAAACTCTGATCCAAGGCGAAGAAACGCTGCGTCATGAGCGACCTTGGCTTGCTATCCCATCAATATCATCTAATGGCGGAGCTGGCTCGACAACTCCGCTATGATGTTTTACAGATCAAAAGACGTTATTATGGCTTACCCCTGCCAGCGAGTATGCCCTCGAATGATTTCCAGACTGCTCTTGCCAATTTTCAGAGAATTATTGAATTTCTTAGCGACGTAATTCCTTTGGCTGAGGACGTCGCGTGGCCCGATGAATGGGTGAGTGATCCTCCACTGCCGAATGCACTGGTCGAAAAGCTAAGAAAACTACACACCTTGGATAAACCACAATATATAAAATCGCTTCAAAGGTTGAAAGGTCGGTTGGAGCAAGATATAACGACCCTAAAGGACAGAGATATCCTTCTTCTTGAGGAGATAGCGCAAGCCGCGAGTGCCGACGCCAATACGGTCTTTCGGAGACTGATGAGATGGGCGTAAATGGCTTTTTAGCAGGGCTATGTGTTGATCTCTATGGCCGATGTCAAAGGCTGCTCCTTTACTCAAAGGTTGTATCACCTTATCCAGAATTATCTTCCTTTAGTTCAACCATTTATACTAAGTTACAGCAATTGAAGGAGCGCATTGTTGATCTGCAGGATAGTGATATCATTCGCGATCAACGATTCTGGAGGAATGCTTACGAAGAATATCAGGATATCTCCAGTGAGGTTTCACTACTAGAACAATTCGCAATACCGGTGCTTATCCGCTACAACGCTTCTGACCATCTCCAAAATCGATGGGTCACCCTCTTTGCAAGAGAAATTGGATATCCCCAAGAGCTTTTACCTATCGTTACTACAACCAGCAACCAATACTATTGGGCTAAGCCAGAGCTTCAACTGATTGCAATGCCAATAGGAGATGTCGGAGGAATTTTAGGCTGGCCTGACCTCGTTCACGAAATGGCACATATTCTCCTAGAATATTGGCCGGATTTTCTAGCTGAATTCAGACCCCATGTAAAACAATATTTCGACAAAAAGCGCCAATCAATCATCGACCTCAACAGCAACGAAAATGACAATAAATGGCTCATCGAAGCGCGTCTTAAATGGGGTGATCGACACGAAGGCCTATGGCAAATTGAGATGGCTGCCAATCTGATTGCCACCTTTGTACTGGGATCTAGTTTCGGTTGGCAGCATGTTCGGCTTTCAATAAATCACACTCATGGTCCTTACGCACCAAGCCCAAGCGACCCAATCGAAGATCATCCGGCTGACCAGGCACAACTGGATTGCATCTCAGAGATGCTGACATTGATGCGCCTGCAAGATGAAAGCAATAAATTGCGGTCTCAGTGGGACGAGATCTTAAATAGAATGCCTGTTGAATACCCACAAGGCTATTCACTTTATTACCCCTCCGAACTTCTTAAAGGCATCGCTGAGGTCGTGTTCAACAGTTGTAAAGCGCACGGTTTGATCTGTTTCACAGACCAGCCAAAGAAGCGACAAAACATGACTATACTCAACTTGATCGATCAAGCATGGCATCAGTTTAGAATATCGTCTCAGGATTACTCGACTTGGGAAGTGAATGCACTTAAAGACCTCGAATATCATCTCGACGACATACTGTAACGCTCCTGCGTTTATCAGTAAGGCAGAACGAAAGTTCGGAGGGCAACTTGGTCGACAAAACGCAAAATGATGAATCACTAGTCGAAGCACTGCGCACTGGAAGTAAAGAAGGACATGCACAGCTCTGGCTAAACTATGGTGGCAAGTTGATACGTTTTCTGCAATCTTTAGGGGCAGATCCTGATGATGCATCTGATGCCGCTGTTACTGCAGTAGCTCGCGCAGTCGAAAAGATTGATCAGTTCGACGCGAAAAAAGGTACGGGCAAGGCACCTTTTCGTAATTGGCTATTCACGATTGCACGACGCGCATGGCATGATCAGCAACGTAAGCAAAAGAGGCTAGTGCCTCTAAATGATGAACTCGATCATAGTTATTTGCCTGTAGCTGATGAGCCTCCCGTTGCAGTCGCCGACGCTTTGAATCAAGCGTTATCCGATTTGCCGGATAATCAGCGCCAGACCATCATCATGCATTTTTATGATGACCTTCCTTTGAGCCATATCGCTCAGCTTATGGGAGTTCCAGAAGGCACAGTAAGACAGTGGAAAAAGCGGGGACTTTCTGCTTTGAAATCCTCACTAAAAGACCTGACTATTTTCGCGGATTTGGTCGACAGCAAATAACCATCCCTTATACAAACCTCAGGAGGATCAAGGTGAATCAGAAGCCTGAAATGAATGCGGCTGAAATTGAGCGGCTGTTGATCTCAATGTCCGCGAGCAACACCCTAAATGTGGAAATGACTGACGCAGATTTTGATATGCTTGTTTCCCACGTCTCTTCGGCAAAACAAGCAGAACTTTCGGCTGCACGAGCAATGGCAAAAATGGAAGAAGCGCAGCATAAGCGTGAGCAACGACTGCCAACATTTATGTTGGCCCAGTACATTGCCAAAGCGCGCTTATCGAGCAATTTGACTTTGGCTCAGGTTGCGGATCAAGCAGAGGTAACAGAAAATGCAATTGACGAGTTAGAACGCGGTTCGTGGACGATTGTCCAGGTTATTCAGCAGTTCCCTCCACAGACTATGATTCGGATTTTGACCGCAATACGCGTTGCCGTCCAAGATTTCAGTGATGAACTGGCTGACCTTGCCAACAATGCATCACTTAAGTTAGCTCAATCCTCCGTCTATGCCCGATCACGTCCATCGTTGAATACAAAATCGGCCCACTTGGAGGCAGATGTTGCTAGGTACATTGACGAGCTACAACGGCTGTCAATGTAAAAGGGCCGAACCATACATCAATTTATCCCGACCGAGAACATTCAGAGTTTAGAGGCGGCCAACTACAATTTGGCCGCCTTCTTTATTTGCGATACTCGAGGAGGTTCTTAAAATTTAATCACTTGGCGTTGTTCCTATCATCGATTGGCGCTTCAGTATGATGTGGAAGGGTATAACGCTTAGGATGCGCCATCAGTGGACTCGACGGTTCGTGATCATCCTACATGCCGACGAGCAAGGACTTGGCGATTCGGTAATACTCAACAATAAACTTCTGTTCAATCACCGATCTGTCGGCCTCGACCAACTGCGTAAACGTCGTAATCAGTCCATCCCAATCGGCTCGGTTTCCTGGCGGCAGTAGCGGCCAGCCGATCTCCTCCAGTGTCCAGTTCGATTTGATCGAGTTTCTGAGCATCGAAGTCGTGACCCAGTTGTCCAGTCGATCCAGCCCGCCCCGTGTCACGGGCACGATATGATCGAGTGTCGGTGCGAGTTCCCAGTAGGCTTGGTGACAGCTATCCATTTTCCAGTTGGTATGATAGGGAAATGCTTCCGGCATCAGAAACGAGATGAGGCGTAATATTCCGATGAAGACGAGTTTCTTGCCGCTATATCGGTCAATGAAGCCATCACGCAGAAAAAGCCGTGTCTTGACGATTTCCGAATAGCTCCGCGACTGCGCCGCCGCGCCCGAAAACGGATACTGTGTCGTAAGAACCGTCCGTGCCTCATCCAGCTTGCAGTCGAGCAGGGCGGTGCATAGGGTGTGCAGGATCGACGCGGAATCGGTAGTCTCAGGCATACTGCTATTCTCTTCCTCCATGTGCCGCCAGCGGACTCGCCAGTTCGGGATCGAACCCCGTCCGCCACTGAACCACATCTAGCACGCGATACTCCTCGTCGCCCTTCGGCGCAGGCGCGCTGATCTGCGGCAGCGCCGCCATTTGATCGTACATCTCCAAGAGGACGCGCTGCTCAATTGTTCAGGATGTTCTGCACGTAATATTTGAATCCCTGGTGCATATAGTCGATGTTGCCAAAGAGAGCCTCGTATCTTTCCCGAGTCGGATTCTGTGCAGTGTTACTGTCTATTACGGTGATGTGCGGCGATTGACCATTGAGCAACCTGTTCCAATAAATCGATCGGGCAAACATTGTCCGCAAAATGATGTCCGCATCCGGCAAGGAATAACCTATAAATATAATTTCGTGTGCTGATTGTAGGCGAGTCTCAGCCTCAAGCCAAACCTGTCCAATAAAGCGGTTGTCGTAGTTCTTCAAGAAAGTCGGCGTGATAATTACGGGATCATATCGTGTGCCGCATATAGGACAATTTGATACCTCCTTATTCTCGAAGATATACAGGACAGCCTTTTCACCTGGAGTCAAATCAACTGCTCGACAAACAGGACAATACAACCAGTTAAGGGAACCATGCAATTTGTACACTTGGACCGACTCCGGGAGAAGGTTGTAATAAAGGACATGGGGGTTGCGTACCTGCCGGATCGGTATACCATAGTCAGGTGTTTTTGAGGCGTGCATCACACTATTATCCACAATTAAGTCGTAATTCAGCGAGATAATCACGTCATTCGGAGACAATTTTCGGATGAGCTTTTTCATGAGATAAAGCTCACCTGATCGCAAAGATTGCTTGAGGACGCGACAAATGCCGTATACCAAGGTTTCACGGAGTTCAGCCAAAGTCGCCAGGGAATAAGTTGTTGAAAGCGGTCGGTTTTCCGCTATGCAGAAATCGAGTTGACTTAAAACGTCCTCCAAAGGTACCTTTCTCGAATATTCACCCTGTGAGTCTGGAACTATCTGATAGAAATCTTCTAGGAATTGCTTGAGAGGACTAATTCGAGGCTCTCGCCTCAGTTTCAAGATGCGTGGTAGCAGTTCATCATTTCGCGGTGCCTTGTTCATAACAGCTATTGATGACCCTGCACCAAGAACAAAAACCCTCGCCATGCCTATACCTCTCCGTTCTTATGTGCCGCCAGCGGACTCGCCGGTTCGGGATCGAGCCATGTCTGCCACTGAGCCACATCCGGCACGCGATACTCGCCGTCGCCCTTCGGCGCAGGCACGCTGATCTGCGGCAGCGCAGCCATCTGATCGTACATCTCCAGAATGATCCGCTTGGTCATGTATTCGCCATGCTCAGCCATCTCTTTTTCTTTGAGAACTCGGAAAGTCTCCCCAGGGAAGTCTTCGCCAAATATATCTACTGGATCGAGCACGTAGTTAGTTTCTTCCCGATTTAGCCCATAGAGATGGAAAAAGAGTGCATCCAATTCACAGCGCATAACAGAACGCCGTTCCTTGTTCCACATGAACGGCGCGCCCTCGTAGCCGACATCCTGCGCGAAAGACTGCAAATCCCATGCCGTATAGGTGAGTTCGAGTACGCGAGCCAGAATGAAATTTGTCAAGCTATCGTTGTAGGTCTCGGGAGGTATCACAGGAATCTGGTTAACAATGTAAAAGTTGAGGTGAGTTCCTCCAACCTTCTGGCGTAATACAAAATCCAAAATAAGACTGTTTAAGCAAGCAACTAAACACGAAGTTTTTCCAGCGCTTGGTGAAGCAATCGGAAATATCAAAGGCGCAGAGTCTCCAGCCCCGATGCGAGGTGCGATGGCAAATACTCCGGTTCTCTCTAATTTGGCGCTAGCAATATCGCGCAAAAGAATAAGCCAGTCTTTTTCCCACTCTTCTGGTATTCGTTTTTCTACTTCGCTTCTAGCAACCCAGTACCGAGGCTGGATGAAATAATAGGGGTCTACATAATTTTTCATGACTTGGAAGGGTAATCCTCTGCCTCCTTTTCCTTTTGCGCTACCTACCAAATCGTATGAGCCAAAGCGATGATCAAAGTGCCAAATTAATTTACCTTCATACAGAGGTACATGTCCTTCCTGGATTTCAGTTTCAAAGAGATTTGAGTCGCTAGCCATATTAAATAGCCCTTTGCGAGAGGATATTCCCCAATGGCTAAGTTCGATCCCATCCTGTTCACGAACAAGAATTGGTAAGCGTCTGTATACTGACTTGGTTATTTCAGCGTCGTATTTAGTTCTAAAAATTGGACTGTTTTTGGTGTTGGGGTTGATTAGTTCAATATCTTCGGGACTTAATTCAAAGAAGCGTTGAGTTTCCCGCATTTGATTAGTATTTCTAATATAAAACGCATATGTAGGATTGTTTTCTTCTCTGCCTGTCCCGCCCACTACAAAGATGCAATACCTAACGACGTTTGCTACTGCGGGAAACAGAAACTCCTCATTTTCAAAGCCTATTAATGCACTTAACGAACGTGTCACAATCAAGTCATTGAAAAACTCTTTGAGGCCATCGTCTGTGGCAATTCCGGTTGGTATAATCAGCCCAGAAAAACCTGATTCTGATATCAGGCGACGAGACAATCCAGTAAAAATCGCATATGTATTCAAT
>JBBSPQ010000062.1:0-8072 GCA_038258585.1 Pseudomonadales bacterium | reverse complement strand
CAGGCAAATAGAGCGCCATGGCCAAGCGCAAATAATATGACGGCCGAACTAAGTGCCAAGCCCTAACCTTGCGATAATTCAGCAATGATACCGATTCGTTCCACAATGCAAACTCGTAAAAGGGTGCGAATCGTTATAGGGTGCACCAAACTGTGTCGTTGAAATATCTGCTTTCCCCCTTGTACATTCCCCTCATAACACACATAATGGCGCTCACGTGGGAATTAATCCCACGAATAGCGATATCGCCGTCAAGCAGAAAAGGATTTTTCCATGGAACCACCTCAAATGGGTCTCTCTGGAACTAGGCATTCAAAGAATTTCTGGCTGCTTGCTGCACTCCCCGTCGCAACTGTCGGTTTCTTCACGTACCTCACAAGGAATTTTCAGCTCGACGACTCCCTCATTTATCTACGCTACGTCCGCAATGTTCTGGACGGAAACGGATTAATCTATAACGTTGGAGACAATTTTAATGGTCTGACCTCTCCGCTGGATACTTATCTAGTATTGATCGTCGGTTGGCTAACTGAAAACTACCAGTTGTCGGCAATCGCACTATCCGGAATATTCATGGCAGGGGCGTGTCTTGCAGGTGGGAAGCTTTTCGCCAGAAGTACACCCGAAGCAATCTTCACAGCCTGTATTGTCGGGGCCACAGGCTATTTCTATTGGACCTTTGGAATGGAAACGACCCTGTTTCTCTTTTTCATCGGTATCTCTCTTTATTTGTACAAGATTGAATCAATCTGGTTCTTGGTTAGTTTGGCATTGCTGCTCATTACCCGTAGCGAGGGAGTATTTCTGGGGGCAGTTCTGGGCGCTGACTACCTCCTGAAGCACCGACGCCTGCCGGACTTCCGATTCCTTTTGGCCGCTGTACTCATTGTGGCCGGTCCTTTTTTATTCAATTATTTTTACTACGGTGAAATGCTCCCCGCCACGGGCGGCGCGAAAATTGGTCAAGGCCAATCCGGTCTATGGGGAAACAAATGGATATTTCTCGACACCAGCTATTTTATTCCGTCATATCTAGGCGGAAGTAAAGCGGCAGCGGCTATATACATCGGTCTGGCTATCTACGGGTTCAGTACCGAGATCCGCAACCGGATCGCGATACTCACACTCATATTCAGTGTGCTGCTGGCCGCGTTTTACATTTACTTCAATATTCCCAATTACCACTGGTACTACGCCCCCTTTGCCTACCTGACACTAATTTTTGCGTGTCGTGCCTTATGGCAATTACTGGGTCTGGCGTTAGTCAGGAAAACCGTCCTCTACAGTGCCACCGCAGTGTTTGCCTGTATTGGCTTTGGTTATGCATTGACGAAATCCGTGTCATTTAGTGAACGCACACCAAATCAGGACTACGTCAACATTGGAAACTGGCTAAAGGAACACTCAGCGCCTGACGCAAGCGTGGCAATGGTAGAAATCGGAACCGTGGGCTGGTACTCCGAACGCCGGATTGTGGACATTCTGGGGTTAGTAAATGATTACAACGCAGACTACATTGCCGAGCGCAATTTCGTGGGCTGGCTTTCACATTATCAACCGGACTACATCCTCAGGCACAACCCGGTGTGGCCGCACGAACAAAGCATTACGAAGGTCGAAAGTAATGGCATGTACGTACCTGCAGTCAATTTCCCCTTCCAAAACTACGTTCTGCTACAGAGGTCCCGTGCAGTGTCAGCGGAGTCCATCAAGCGGTATGCAACTAAAGTCGCACAGGCAATGACCAATCTGCGGGCAATGGAAGCCAGTACTGATCTTGATTCATCTCTGGTAGCCGTTGATCTAGCAGGGCTGTTTGCTCACGCACCCAATTCGTTGCGTCTGACAGTTACCGAGATGACATCCACTCTCGAGGCGGGGTTCGGGATTCGGGCGGCGGCCCAAGGCCTGCATTCCGAGATTTGCTTCCAGATCAGGGCGGAGGATGGGAATGAGTCGCTCATGAACCAGTGCATCGAACCAGACGCCTCTCTAGAGGAGATGGAACAACACAAAACCGTAATCACATCCCTCACTCCTGACGAACAGCTCGTGTTCGAGATCAGCTGCCCTGTAAGCTGTGATTACGGTTGGTCTTATTGGAGTGAGGTAAGTCTTACTGGTAGAGAGTAACCTGCCTGCTACCATTGCAGAGTTTTAATTCCAGACATCCCGCTCCATCAAAGGAATATCAATCTTCTGGCCGCTGGCCTGCTCCACATGGATTGTGAACTTGTCACCTTCTTTCGTGTATCCCAGAGACTTCATACTGCCTTCGGATGCCGACACAAAATGAACATGATTGCCGGTGATCATGGCCAACGTCATTTTTTGTGGGGCTGGGGTGCGCGCAACAAAACCTGGATTAAATTGTTGAATATGAAGCACCAGTGATCCGTCCATTTCCTCAATAGTAATCATCTCGAACATATTCGTAACGTTATTCCCGGTCGAACGCACCATGGCAGCAATTGAAGCGCCTTCCGCCTTGATCCAGTTTTCCTCCAGCTGGTTTGGGCCAAGGGCACCAGCATACGTGCCTGTCATCCAATCCAGATCATCTATCGTTGCAGGCGGTTCGGCAGCAAGCGCGGCAGTGGTAATAATGCTAAGAGCACTGAGCAAGAGACCGGTTTTTATCATTTTTATCTGCATGACAATACTCCATGATTTTATATCGATATCAGTCGGTTGGGTGCGTACACGCCCAGAGCTTACCACCTTCCTATAGGTAATTCCTTTACTTCTCTAAAAGGCCGAGCCCCCATATTTCGTGGGCTATTCTTGTCTACTTGTAACAGTTTGAAATCACGCATGGATTCAGGGCGAATGCGGTGGTACAGTACGCCGGTAATCCCGATGCCAGTGACTGGCAAACCTAATTACTTCAGCGCCGAAAAAGTGCTGGATCTCCATTTAGTAAAGTAAAAATCAGACATGGAGCACTTACTAGTGAACATCAACCTAACACGCAGACGCTTTATAAAAAGCGTAATCTACTCAGCAGCTGCTGCAAGCAGCGGTGCTGGATGGTACCTGGCCTCAGCGCAGTCCAGACCAGCCGGTGGAGTAGAACGGCTCATTTCCCTGAACGTTAACGGCCGCACGCGGCGCGTCGACGTACTCCCGCAAGAGACTCTTGCTCACACTCTTCGCTACAAACTCGGCCTCACCGGTACCAAGCTTGGCTGTAACCGCGGTGAATGTGGTGCCTGCACCGTGTTGCTGGATGACGTAACCCATTACGCTTGTTCCACCTTGACCCATGTGGCTAAGAATCACGAAATCACCACTGTTGAAGGTCTCAGAGCAGCGGATGGCACATTACATCCCGTTCAAGCAGCCTTTATTGCAGAGCTCAGCCCGGCGTGCGGTTTCTGTACCGCTGGTCAGGTTATGTCCGCCGTGGCATTGCTGAAAGAGAACCCCAGGCCAACTCGCGACGAAGCGCGTCAAGCCATGTCCGGCAACCTGTGCCGCTGCGGGGCTTATGATCACTATCTGAATGGCGTAATGCGCGCCTCGGGGCAATTATCATGACCTATATGCACATTGGAAAAGACTTCACTCCACCAGACGTAGAAGGCAAAGTGACTGGTGAAGCACGTTACGCGGAAGACTTCAAGAAAGAGGGTATGGTGTTCGCGCGTCTGTTGACCAGCCCACTGCCGGCCGGCCGCGTCATCAGCATCGACGCTTCTGAAGCACTAGCGATGGAAGGTGTTATCGGCATCTTCACTGCAGATGATCTGCCGCCAAGTATGCCTCCAGCCAACCCGTCTCTGGCAAAAGATTTTATCACTTACATCGGTCAGCCAATTCTGGCACTGGCTGCTGAGAGTGACCTGATCGCCGAGAATGCGATTGAAAAGATTAAAATTGAGTTCGAGCGTCGTCCTTTCGTGACAGACCCACTCGATACTCTGCTCGAAGGTGGCCCGGATCCATATCCGTCTGGCAACACTCTTGTCCGCAACGCTGGAGAAGCGGCGGCAGGTACCACAGCTTCAGGTACGGATGTAGGCAAGATCAAATGGTCTGCCGACCAGATAAATGCGTTCCGTGCTGGCCGCGAACCAGCAGGCGCAACGTTCGGTGAAGACTGGACTTATGGTGATCTGGAAGCACAGTTTGCTCAGTGCTCCACTGTTATCGAAGAGCCCTTCGTGACAATCGGTTATCCCCATCATTCACTGGAATCTCGCACCGGAATGGCTTACTGGGAAAATGGCAAATGCTACTTCCACGGCTCTCTGCAGAGTCACACTGTGGGACACGCCGCTTTGTCTGGCATGCTCGACTTGGATCCTGCAAACCTTGTTTTCATCAACGAGAATACCGGTGGTGGTTTCGGATCGAAGATTTTCCCCTACCCCATCATGGCTGTTACCGGTCGTTTCGCTAAGCAACTCAACCGTCCCGTGCAACTGCGCATCACTCGTGAAGAAGAGTTCTACATTGGTTCTGCACGTTCAGGCATGCAAGGCTGGGTAAAAGTTGGATTGAAGGAAGGTGGTAAAGTTGGCGCCGTTGACCTGATCATCGTCAATGATGCGGGTTCAGGTGGTGGCGGAAGCGGTGGAGCCTCTGCGGAACACGTATCCCTTATGTTCCAGCCCCAAGCAATGCGTTTCCGTGGCGTTACCTTGTACACAAACACCACTCCTCGTGGTGCACAGCGTGGACCAGGTCAGAATGAAATGGCCGCGGTCATCGCACCGATCATGGACAAGGCTGCTCGAATGGCCGGCTTGGATCGAGTGGCTTTCCGTCGTGCTAACGCTCCACGACCTGATGCCAAATTCGGTCCTCGTCAAGGAGGAGTCTCTAGCTCCTACATGCCGGAAGCGATCGATCAGGCTGCGGCGCTGTTCAAGTGGGACGAAAAGATCAATAAGCCACGTCAGATCAGTGCGACTAAAGTGCGCGGCATTGGAGTGGGTCAAGGTTATCACTCTGCCGGATCTGGCGGTTACGATGGCCTCGTAAGAATTGCGCCGGATGGCAAGATTTATCTGCACACAGGTGTTGGTAACTTGGGCACGTATTCTTACGCTGCCGTGGTACGAACAGCTGCTGAAGTCTTGCAGTGCGACTGGGCCAATTGCGAAATCATGCATGGCAACAGTGATCTGAACCTGCCTCACAGTACCTACCAAGGTGGCAGCAACACCATATTCACGGAGTCTCGTTCCAACTTCGTTGGCGCGCAAGACGCTGTACGTAAGCTGAAAGAAATCGCGATGGGACAGTTCGGCGGCGTTGCCGACGACTACAGCATTGGCGGTGAGCGCGTATTCCTGACTGCGGATAGCAGCAAGGGCATGAGCTATGGCGAAGCGGCGCAGAAAGCAATTGAAATGGGTGGTGAGTACAGCGGTGAAGTCTACCCTGAAGACATCAACCCAACTACAAAGCGCTCTGTTGAAGCGATGAAGGGCACCGGTCTTATCGGTGTCGCAAAAGACACGCTGGCTAGAAGCGGTACTCAGCCAGGCATGTGTATCGCCTTCACAGAAATCGAACTAGACGTTGAAACGGGCAAGTTCGACATCCTTGATTACACGGCGGTTACTGACTGCGGCACGGTGATCCACCCGATGGGTATGCGTCAAAGCATGAACGGCGGCGGAGTATGGGGCGTTGGAATGGCCGGTTACGAGCGCCACGTTTACGACAGACAAAATGGTCTGCCGGCGAACGTTGGCCTGTATCAATCCAAGCCACCAACATACCTCGACGTACCGAAGATGATGAATATCGGGGCTGTTGACATGCCTGATCCCCAGAGCCCAATCGGCTCTCGCGGTCTGGGTGAGTCAGCGCAGGGTTGCTCGGTTGCTGCATTGATGAGTGCTATCTCTGATGCGCTGGACGGCCATTTGTTCAATCGCACACCAGTGACTGCAGACATGATTATCAATCATGTGGCAATGAACGACCATAACACTGGCGACCTGAAAACGAATACATTCTGAGGTTATAGACATGTCATCAAACGACGTTATGCCGGAAATGAACCTCTATCAGCCAGTGAGCGTAGAGGATGCAGTAGGAATCGCTGGTCAGCTCGCCGAACGTGGCTGGCTGGTCGGTGGCGGTCAAGACACTTACGGCTGGATCAAAGACCGCGCCAAGCGCCCTGAAGCACTGATCGACCTGAAAGGGATCGAATCAATGCGCGGAGTGCGTGAAACTTCTGACGGAATCGAGATCGGCGCGTTAACAACGCTGACTGAGATCACCAAAAACCCGCTGATCAATGCGAGTTACTCTCTGCTGGCGCAAGCCGCTGGCCGAGTAGCGAGCCCACAGATCCGCAATGCCGGTACTCTGGCTGGTAACGTCTCTCAAGATGTGCGCTGCTGGTACTACCGTCGCGGTCTGAACTGCTACCGTGCAGGCGGAAATCTTTGCTACGCGGACACTCCGGAAGGGATGAACCGCGAGAACGCCCTGTTCGGCGCTAGCCGTTGTGTGGCGGTAACGCCAAGCGACACTGGTCCAGCTCTGGTTGCTCTTGAAGCACAGATGGTCATTAACAGCTCAAGCGGTCAACGCATAGTCCCTGCGGAAGAATACTTCGTAGGCCCACGTCTTGATATCCAGAATACAACTGTATTGCGTGATGGAGAAATCCTGACCGCCGTTCGCATTCCGGCTAAATGGGCTAATGCTGAGTTCTACTTCGAGAAAGTAGCAGATCGTAATGTCTGGGACTTCGCTCTGGTAAGCATCTCTGCTGCAATGCGTGTTAACAATGGCGTAATCGAAGACTCAAGGATTTTTGTTGGCGCAGTACAGGCCACTCCTTACAGACTTCGTAACGTTGAGCAAGCCGTCCGAGGCAAGGCACGCAGCGCAGAAACTGCGGCGTCTGTAGCGTCAATGGCGAGCGAGGGCGCACAGCCACTGAACTTCAACCACTTCAAAATGCCACTGATGAATAATCTGGTGAAACGCGCCCTTACTGCATGAAGCGCGCGTGACGTGACTGAGATGTAAAGAACGCCCCGGCCTGGTGAAGTCACCGCGCCGGGGCGTTTTGCATTCCGGGCTCTGAAAATTTGCTTGGAGCCAATCAAATAAACTACTTATAAACACGACGAGGAAGACACATCAATGGAATATCGCTATATCGGAAAAAGCGGCCTGCGGGTCAGCCCCATCTGTATGGGAACCATGAGCTTCGGCAGTTGGAGCGACGAGAAAGAATCCTTCCGCATACTCGACAAAGCCTATGAGCGCGGCATCAACTTCTTCGATACCGCAGAAGTCTATCCGGTACCTCCGACAGCTGACTTGGCCGGCACTACTGAAACTATTTTCGGAAAATGGATCAAGAATCGGAATCGCGACTCCTTGATCATAGCCACTAAAGTCGCTGGTGCCGCCTCGGGCTGGTTTGTCCCGCCCATCAGACAAGGTCTCACCGCAATCGATCGTCATCACATCGAGCGTGCCGTTGAAGGCAGTCTCAGACGCATGGGCATCGATTACATCGACTTGTACCAAGTGCACTGGCCCGACATGATCGTGCCGATAGAGGAGTCTATGGCCGCGCTGGATCGATTGGTCGATGCGGGCAAGGTTCGCTATCTAGGCACCTCAAACGAAAACGCCTACGGGCTCACCAAAGCCAATACTGTTGCCCATTACGAGGGATACGCACGCTTCCAGGCCATTCAAAACAATTTCTCTCTGCTCAACCGCCGCTTTCTGGATGAGCTGGCCACAGTCTGCAGACGCGAGAATGTCTCACTTCTGCCCTATTCCCCCATTGGTGGCGGCATGCTCAGTGGCAAATATAATCAGGATAAGATTCCCCCCCGCAGTCGCTTTGGTGAATATCTTCAGTTGGAAAACCCCCGTCAGCGAGCAATGGCCGATCGCTTCCTTAATCCTGGTACGCTCGGCTCCACTGCGCGGTACGTCGAAATCGCCAAGGCCGCAGGAATGTCGCCGACAACACTCGCAACAGCCTGGAGCATGAATTTTGATTTTGTTGCCTCGACCATCATAGGTGCACGGGACGCTGTCCAGCTGGATGATTCGCTTGCCGCGCTGGATGT
>JBBSPQ010000061.1:0-8225 GCA_038258585.1 Pseudomonadales bacterium | reverse complement strand
GCCTATGCGATGCTAAACCCTGTCGCCATAGTGACCAGAGTCAATGTTGATCGGGCGATAAAAATTTCAAGGATGCTGGATTTTCAGTATCTCGCCACCTTAGGCGCGGATGCGGTTCCCGAGGCGCTTGATCGTTTCGATCAACTCCCCGCCCTTGCGCAATGTGGCATAGCCACAATACTGCTCAATCAGTGGAATATACAAAACTCCAAAGTGAGCATAGAAGACTGGCGTCATTGGAACTACAGTCGTGCGAAAGCTTTCGAGATGATGAGCGAGCGTCGAGAGAAATTGCAGGTGTTAGCGGGCTGGACGGAGGAGGAACTCATGAAATTTAGTCCGAAAGGTTTGCCAGCGTTTGTACATATATCTCCAACACTATGTTTTAAATTGAGTAACTGAATAATAGTCTCTTCACTGCTAAAAAAATAACGAGGAGCATCAAGATATGAAATGGTACGCGCCACAAATCTATTGCGTGCAATCTGTTTGATAACGGATATCGGTAGCTGCGCGGTTTATTCCCGGGATGCGCCGAAACCATCACCGGAGTCAGGTGGTAGCTTTGCTTAGTGAACGCGCAATCGAGATCAACGCAATTGCCAGTGCCAAGGCATGGAGTGCAAATCCCCATTCAAGCATCATCAGTTTTGGCAACAATCGCACCGCCGCAAAAACGAGCGCAATCGCAATAAGAGCCGATGTGGAAAGAGAACACTTTTCAAAAGAAAGAAGTTTTCGTTGCGGTGAAAAGGAAGCGGCATGAGCTGCCTTTTTCCATTGCTCATCAAACGTTGTGAGTGAGATAAGCGCTTGTTGCAGCGCCAAGTCGTGTGAAAGCGCTGCTTCTATTTCATTAGCACGGATTTCGTCCAGCTCTCCGTCGAGATAGCCGGACAGTTCGCTTTGATCAATGGGTTTCAATCTGATTTCTCCTGTAGTTTTGTGGTAAGGCTCTTTCTTGCAAGATGTAATCTCGACATGACGGTGCCGCGTGGTATGCGAAGCGCACTGGCGAGTTCGTCATAGCTCAAATCGGCGAAATAGCGAAGACGGAGTATTTCGCGGTGATCTATCGACAATGTGTCGATGGCATTGCCGAGTTCTTCCCAGTCTGATGGTTCGGTTGTGCCTATATCGGACGCTTGCATATCTTCAATGCCGACTACTGGATGAGTCTTACGAGCGCGCAGAATATCCAGGCAACAGTGTCTCAGAATGGCAAACCACCAGCCTTTGAATGGTCGCTCCCAATCATAGCTTTCAAGTTGCTCGAATCCTCTCAGCGCAGCATTCTGTACCGCGTCTTCCGCGTCGTGGGGGCTACGCAAAATTGATCGTGCGTATGCAAGTGCCTGGCCTAGCAATGGGTTCAAGAGGTTCGAGTATTGGCTGTCTTTCGCCATGATCTATCCCAGCTGCTCCAACAGACGAATTAATTCTGCTAACTCTTCATGAAATACTGCCAGTACGACTGCGATAGTCAGGATGTGCAAAACTGCGATGAGCATTGCGAACTGACCACGGCGCTTGATCGCATGAGGAAGCGCGCTGCCTTTCATTGCAAAGTAGCCCAGTAGCAATGCCAGTAGTGATTTCTCTATCCCTAGCAGATTGAGGAACGAGATAAAACTCAGTGCAAGCGCACTCGTAGCAAGGCCCATCCTCCAACCGTGTCGATAGGCATTTTGTGTTTCGTTTGCTGAGGGGTTGTTGGCACTGTCAGTCATTTCAATCTCCGTGATAGTGGATCGTTGTCCTGACTATACGGATGAGACGAATAGAATATTCACTGGCTGCAAAAAAAAGCAGAGCATTTGATAAAACGGAGCTATTTTTGCGAGGCCCGCACCATACTTTCCCGCACTAGCGTGGTCAGTTGCGCCCGATTCTTCACAAACGTCTTCTGGTAGATGCGCGAGGAGTGATCTTTGACCGTCTGTAGTGAGATGAACAGAGAATTTGCAATCTCCTGATTGGTTTTGCCCGCGTAGATTTCCCGAACGATGTCAGCCTCGCGCTTGCTGATGCCATGTCTTTGAAGAAAGTCTTCCAGCGACACGGCGGGCTGTTCCACTTCTTCTGGTGTGAGGTAGGTGTAAAACACCGCAAACGCGGTATTGGAAAGAAAGAACATCAGTACAAAGGCAATCTCGTAGTAGGCGTTTTGTGCGAGAGGCGTCAGATAGCTGAGATGAATGACTCCGGCACTGGCGATGAGAGGCAACAGAAGTTTCTCCAATCCTTTATCCAGAATACGTGCTTTCCCTATCACGAGAATTCCTGCCACAACAGCCAACGAAAGAAACCCTGTCAAAGAGTAGGCCGAACGCGCCGCGACTTCCGATGATTCACCCATTTGCAGGAACAGCAGAACGTCGCCAATGCAAATCACTGGCGGCAACAAGACGAGAACCTTCACCGACATTTCCTGCACGGCAGCCGCCCACACCAAAAGCATCATCAGGCTGACAACAAAGAACGGAATACCGAGCATTGCCACGATTGAGGCGATCGCTTCTACATTGGGGGTATCGGCAAACTGCTTAATGAGGATTCTGCTCCAGAGGCTGTAATAACCGAAGACATGGAGCATGACGAGGAAATACTTCAGGAAACGGAGCCCTGATTTGCTGCTGTGCGGCGCGCGGAAGAGCACCAAAATGCCGCCTGCGGTCAGCGACAGGCACAGGGCGAAGCACAGGCAGATAAATATGTAGGTGGTGTTGATCATTCCGTCTCAAGTCGTGCAAATGTGGACAGAAATATAGCACCTAAGACTTCTGCACCATCACTACCAAAGTAGGAAATTGCAAAAGACTACTTTGGTAGGTTTGCAGTTCTCAGCTATAGGACTAATTTCCACTCCCGTTGTTCCAGTTGGTTCCATCGTTAGCAAAGGAGATAGAGATGAGTGACGAAATGATTGAGTCTGACGCGCCTTCGACAACAGACGTCAGCTTCCCGGCGCCTGGGGTAGGAAGTGCGCTTGGGCGAGGCTGGGAAGAACTGAAAGCCAATTTTCTAGTGTTCTTTCTGGCGGCCCTTGTGGTGGTTGTCATGCAGTCACTATTCAATTCCCCAGACGGTAATGGCGACGATGGGGTGGAAGTGTCCGCGCTGGTGGGATTGGTGAAATTTGCTTACTGGCTATTGTTGTATCCAGTTATTTCCTATGGCGCAGACCTGATTTTTCTCAAAGGCGTGCGTGGAGGTGAGGTGCAGATCAAGAGCATCATAAACGGATTCGACAACTACATTAACGTGGTGCTGGCCTCTCTTCTAGTCATTGGTTTGATTGGGATCGGAGTGATTGTGTTCATCATCCCTGGCATTTATGTCGCTTGTCGGCTCGCATTCACGTCATATCTGGTGATGGAAGACGGTCTTGATCCGATCCAGGCAGTTGAGGCGAGTTGGAGAATTACACGCGGTCACGCCTGGAAAATATTCGCGCTGAGCATCGTTTCGGTGCTGTTGTTTATAGTAGGACTCTGTCTGCTGATCGTCGGCATGTTTCCCGCGATCATGTGGAGCAAGGCAGCATTTGCCACCTTGTACCTATCCATCACGGCAAGCGATACGCCAGCACTTCGTCCGTTGCCACGATAACGACGTACTGATGACCATCGGCACCTTCATAAGTCATTGGATTGGCGTTGCCACGCTGATCCAGGGTCGTCTCCCAAAGCTGAGCGCCAGTCGTGGCATCCAATGCACGGAAGCGGTTGTCGTCAGTAGAGGCCATGAACAACAGCCCGCTGCCGGTCGCAATGGCGGCGGCGCGTCCAGGGCGTCCAGTGCGCTGTTTATCCGCCGGTAGACCTTCAGTAATCCCTACCGGCTGCTGCCAGACAATATCGCCAGTGCTTGCATCGATTGCGCTCATGCGAGCCCACGGCGGTGATTGACAGGGCCAGCGTGAATCGCCCATCGCTACATCGAAATTCCCCGGACGTGGACTCTTGCGCTCATAGGGCAGCAAGGCGCCGGGTTCCGCCGCTTCCATCCAGCCGAAACTACCGATGTCCTGAGAGAATACGTACACATAGCCTGTGACTGGATCGAATGTCGCGCCACCCCAGTTAGGGCCGCCGACCAATCCGGGAAACAGGAGAGTCGTATTGGTGCTGGCTGCATTCGGACGATAGGTCCACGGTGTGAACGGGCCTTCGTTCAGCATCGTGCCATTACTCGCGGCAAGCTCGGCGCAGGCAGCAGCATGCTCGGCAGACGTCTGTGCCGCAGTCACGAGTTCCGAAGCGCTATAGCTTGTTCGTGCCAGCGCCGGTGGATGCATCGGGATTGGCTGCGTCGGATAAGTGTGTTCGCCGGGCACCGTACTCTGCGGTACCGCCTGTTCTTCAACGTCGAACACGGGCTCACCCGTGTCGCGGTTCAAAATATAGAGATAGCCTGATTTGGTAGTAACGCCCAATGCCGCGACAGCGTTGCCAGCAACGGTGATGTCGAACAGTGCCGGTGCTGCGGGCGGATCGTGATCCCACAGGTCATGATGAATGGTCTGATAGTGCCAAATGTATTCACCCGTGTGGATGTCGACAGCCACTAGTGAATTAGCAAACAGATTCGCCCCTTCCCTGTCGCCTCCGTAAGCAAACGGAATAGGCGAAGCCAGTGGCAAATAGAGATGCTCGCGTTCCTCGTCCATCGTGAAGTAGAACGGCCATGCATTGGCACCGAGACGATCAATCCAACTGTCACCAGCCCAAGTGTCGTGTCCCAGCTCTCCCGGTTGCGGCACGGAGCTGAATTCCCAAATTTTCTCGCCAGTGCGCAGGTCGTAGGCACGGGCATTGCCGATACCACCGATTGCACCACGTGGTGTGTTGGCGCCAACGACAACGATGTTTTCGTAAACAAGCGGCACCGAATTGTAGGGGATACCCAGATCGATACTGCCGTTCTCTCCGAACTCGGATGCAAGTGCGCCCGAGGCTGCATCCAGAGCAAAGAGTTTCTCACCTGCTGTAAAGAGAATACGGGGCGCTATCGTATCGGTGCCATTCCAATAGGAGACACCGCGTCGCGATGGACTGCCCTCAGGCAATGCAAACTCCCATCGCTCTTCCCCTGTGACAGGATTCAGCGCGATGACGCTGTTGGCCGCAGGCAGGTACATGACATTGTCGATGACGATTGGAGTTGCCTGTGAGTTCGGATTTGCCGCGCTGGTGTCGCCGTTTTCGCGTAAAGAGTGGCGCCATAATTGTTGCAGTTGTACAACATTCTGGGCGGTGATCTCATTCAGTACAGAGTGACCGGTGCCGGCAAGATCGCCTCGATACATGGGCCAATCGCCCGACGTATAATCCTGCGCGCTACACAAAGTCGCCAGTACTGTCAGGCTTAAGAATGTGCACGATTTAAATTTTGATCCGCTCACCCTGAATTCCCCCTCTATTCTCAGATCAACGTTGGAACAAGTAAGAAAATTTCACGAAAAATTGATCCCCATCTTTGTTCAAATCGTCCACGCGTACTACTTCGCGACCATTGCCCATGTCCACCAATTCAAAGTTGCTGGCGTTGGAGTTGTAACCGACGTAGAACGCGGACCATGGGTTGATGACGTAACGCATCAGAAAATCGAAGTTCACGCCTTTAATATCTTCCAGGCGGCTCATTGGCCCAGCGTCGGTCTCTTCGTACTGCGCGATAAACCTTACTGAAAGCTCACGTGTGAATTGATAATTCCAGCGGCTGCGGAAAATTTCATTGCTAAAGACAAGTCCGCCGCCGTTGCGGCTGTCCAGTTTCGTTCGCAAATAAGTGTTGTCTACGCGAAGTCTGTCGATCGGGCGCCACAGTACCTCAAAGGTGATGCGGTCCTGATCCGCTTCGTCAGGCAGCATTCCGGCGGCAGGCACCAGATTGATAGCTGTGCCACTTTCATATGATCCGGAGAAACCCAGGCTGGCAAAATAATTGGAGCCAAAACCCACTCGCCAATTGCCGTAATCATAACGGGTGTTCATTGGCAGTCCTGCAAAATCTTGAGGACGCAAGACTTCTGTAAATTCTGCAACACCAAGACTGAAGCGTGTTCCGGCTGCCCAGTTCCAGTCCACCGATGGATTGACCTGAGTGAACACGCGAGTATTGTTGAAGTCTTCCTGATACACGGTGAACATCGTCGGACCCCAGCTGGTGATGCTGGAGTTTTCCGGGTAGAAAGTGGCCGACACGCGAGTGTGATTGCCTGATGTGTCCGGTGAGAAAAAGCGATTCAGGAAACCGAGATCTGCGCGGAAACCCGGTTCGGTTTCGATGAAGTGACTGTGCACGTTGATCATGCGGCCCGTGCGATCAAATCGGGCGTTGCGCTGCACCCCTTCGAGTTTCTGTCCTGTCAGCGTTTCACTGTCTGACTTGACGAGTTGCAATTGCGTCGACCAATTAGGATTGATGCTGAAACGTCCGTCGATACTGCCAACGCGGTTGAAGGAGTCAGCGAGCTCGCGGTCGGTGAACAGCAGGCCGATGCGCGATTGCTCGGAAATATCCTTGAAGCCGCGAATGATTCCGATATTGGCTTTTTCACCTTTCAAAGGGTCATTGGCCGTTCGGTTCAGACCTGGCGCCTCGTCATTGATCATCATCGCACCAAGGCCGTACTCGCCCATGCGACCAGTGAATCGGGCACCAGCTTCCGGGTCGCGAATGCGGCGGGTAAAAACAAGAATTGATTCGGTATTGAAAAAGTCCGCGTTCTCAACAAAGAACGGGCGACGCTCGGGATACTGTACTTCGAAACGCTCGTTCACGGTGACTTGTGGCTCGTCTGACTCCACCTGACTGAAGTCGGGGTTAATGGTGAGATCGAGCACCATGCTGTCGTTGAATACCAGTTTGGCATCCAGTCCAATGTCCTGCTCCGTGTCACCGGCAAAGTCTGGTCCACCGGGGGCGCGAGTATCAAGCGCGTCATAGTCCCGGGCAAAGAAGAACGGAACAAACTGCCAGTTACGACCTGGGGAAACGTTGGTAATGCCGCTGAGAGTTCCCGCCTGATTTAGACGGCCTTCTATGCTGATCGAGTAAGGTGGCCAGAATGAGGTTTCGCTTAAGCGCGGAATCTGCCGTGCCAATTGAATTCGCCACTGTTGGTTATCCATATCAGGGAAACGCAGGCTTCGCAGCGGAATGGTCATGCGTGCCATGTAGCCTTGATCGGTCAGCTGGCCGTCACTGTGCCACAGCGCTTCCCAGGAAGTATCGAACTCGGGACTGCGTGCCACCTCGTTCCACTGGGCATCCCATTGCACTCCCAAAGGTGTGACTCGGAAGGAATAGGCGGAACGTTGATCATTGAAGGTATCGATAGTCATACCGACACTGTCGTCGCTGTTGATGTTTTCCCTTGGTGCCATGTTGGCGCGAATACCGACGGGGTTGGAATCAAAAGCAAGAAAGATCGCGTAGAGATTTTCCCGGTCATAGCCCAAATAGGCTTCAGTACGTTGCGTAGCAGGCTCACCATCGTCGGGTTCGCGCTGCACAAAAGAGTCAACTTTCACCATTTGCCTAGCCAGCACGCTGGAGGGACTCATATCGGCGAAATCGCTGAACTGAGGTTCGTCATTGAGCAGGGGTATGTTGAGGTGATTAATGCTTTCTGCTGCGTTGATTGAAACGGCGCCCAGAGCTAAACAGGCTGTCAAAACAAAGCTCGACAGCAAATTGGGTTTATACATTCATCTTTCCTCGGTAATGTTTTATGTAGGGCATTTTATCTGGCGGCAAAGCTACCACAGTTAATGACGGATTGGAGCAGGGCTATTGCAACGCTTTTTGTCAGCGGAATCGGGAGCCTTATCGTATTCGGACGGACGTTCGGGTTGCGCTTCTTGACAAGAGCATCGACTCCGAGGAAAGTCTTGCGCTTCAATAATAAAAAGTCGGAGATTACCCCCCGTGAAACTCTCTACTCGTTGGACCCTCTTACCGATTGCGGCAGCCCTCGCGCTGTCTTGGGCCGGTCAAGCATCGGCACAGTCAAAAGCAACGGCTGAAAACGTACCCACAATTCCCCATAAGGCCGTTGAAGGCTTTCTCAAGATGCCTGAAGGGCTGTATCTGGGTGAGTCGCTTGGCGTTGCCACCAACTCTAAAGGTCATATTTTCGTTTATACCCGCAGCGGCGACACCCGGCTGTTCGAGTTTGATGACGACGGCGACTATGTCCGTGAATGGGGCGTGGG
>JBBSPQ010000060.1:0-8258 GCA_038258585.1 Pseudomonadales bacterium | reverse complement strand
TCCCGTTACGGTGACGACATCGTCGCGCTTATCGGTCCCGATGGAATTGGTAAGAGCACTGTGGGTGATTTCTTCGCCCGACAGGCAGCTCAGGATCAGATTGTGGCCCGCGCTCGTGCCAGCCTGCTCACCACTCCTACGCAACTGTTGGAGGAAATGTTTAAGGCATTCGTGCTCGATTTCCCCCCTCACGGTTCGATTGCCGATTTGAAAGCCGCGTTACAAAACTATTTTAAGGCCGTGCAGAAGCAGGGTCGATCCGTTGTGCTGGTTGTGGACGATGCTCATGAGTTGGGAGACGATGCGTTCAGTCTGCTGGTGCGTCTGGCGCTTACCGAAAATGCGGACGATGCCTTTCACCTGCTGCTGCTTGGAGAGCCGCAGTTGCATGACATGCTCGATTACACTTGTCCGCTGAAAAAGGGCTCTTCTCAGTTTACCCGTTTGCAATTGCCTCCTTTAACAGTGGATGAAACCCGCAACTATCTGCATTATCGCTTGAGCAACGTAAGCGTCGATCAGAACGACGAAGCACAACCTTTTCCTTTTAGCAAAAATCAAGTCGAAAAAATACACAAGCTTGCTGATGGTATTCCGGGGCGTATTAATACGCAGGCGCAGTTGCTGCTTGAATCCCCGCAGGGGATCATTGCCCAGTTTTTGCCACTGCTGAGCAAGGGCATTGGTCGTAATTTTCCTCGTCACTTTCCTCGTCGTTATGCTGTTGCAGCCGTAGGGTTGTTAGCCGTGTTGCTGATTGCATTTATGTCCGGCGAGAGTGAGGAAGAAGTAGCCGATGCCACGAGGACGGTCAGTTTGCCGATTCCGTTACCGAGTGTAGTTAATACGACGCCCTTGGATTCGATCACGGAGCGGAGCGATTTAGGTGCGGCTGGCAGCGTCGCCAATGTCCAGGAGGCCAACACGGCTGAACTCGATGTGACGTCGCCTTTCACTTCCCTACCTGTCCCAACTGTGGCCCCGTCCGTTATTGCTTCCAGCGCTGGCGCTGTCTCGGTTCTCGAAAATGCGGATGCAATCGAACCTGCATCGACAACTGCCTCTGCGTCCGCGAACACGCAAGCTGGGCAGCGCAGCAGAATTCTGGCTCTGCCGACAACACAGTTCACATTGCAGTTGATGGGGGCATCGTCACGCACCAACGTAGAAGAATTCGTTCGTAAACAAGCCAGCTCCTCGGTCTATTGGTATGAAACTCGCAATAACGGTCGTCCTTGGTTTGTCATTATTCATGGCGCCTATGCGTCGCGAGGCGAGGCCCAGTCAGCGGTTGCGGGATTGCCCGGAGAGTTGAGTAAGCTGGAGCCGTGGATCAGGCCGTTGAATGCAGTGCAGGCTGAGGTTCGCGCTCAGAATTAAGCTTAGCGACTGTTAGTCAAACCCCCTCGCCGTGTTTGTCCTGTCTGATCCGGATGTGTAAAATGGCCGGCTTTTTATCCTGAATACTTAATGAGGACATTGCGTTGGCAGCGTTGAAGAACGACAGATTTTTGCGAGCTCTTACAGGCCAGACCGTTGATATGACGCCTGTTTGGATGATGCGTCAGGCCGGGCGTTACCTGCCAGAATATCGTGCCACCAGACAACAGGCTGGCGACTTCATGAGTCTGTGTCAGTCCCCAGAACTTGCATGCGAAGTCACCCTTCAACCACTGCGGCGTTACGCCATGGATGCCGCCATCCTGTTCTCCGACATTCTTACTATTCCTGATGCGATGGGGCAGGGGCTGTATTTTACCGAAGGCGAGGGTCCCCGCTTTCGTAAAGTGGTGCGCACAGAAGCAGACGTTGATAATTTGCCAATTCTGAATATGGCGAAAGATCTGTCTTATGTTACCGATGCGGTGTCTACGATTCGTCGTGAGCTGAACGGTTCGGTGCCCTTGATCGGGTTTTCCGGCAGCCCTTGGACGCTGGCAACCTACATGATCGAAGGCAGTGGCAGTAAGGATTTCCGCAATGCCAAAGCTTTTATGTTCAATCAACCTCAGGCAATGCACCGATTATTGGATAAATTGGCGGATGCGGTAGTCAGCTATCTCAACGCTCAGATTGCTGCAGGTGCTCAGGCTGTGCAGATTTTCGACACCTGGGGTGGTGTGTTATCCACTCCTGCATATCATGAGTTTTCCCTCGCCTACATGAAGAAAATTGTCAGTGGACTGACTCGCGAAGCCGAGGGTCGAGTGGTGCCGGTGATCCTGTTTACCAAAAACGGTGGACTCTGGCTGGAAGAAATTGCTGTCAGTGGCTGCAACTGCGTGGGTCTGGACTGGACGATCGAGATCGGACGCGCCCGGTCTCGCATTGGCGATAAGGTCGCGCTGCAGGGCAATATGGATCCGTCGATTCTTTATGCTTCTCCGGCGAGCATTCGCGCGGAAGTGAAGAGAATTCTGCAGGACTACGGTCACGGCGCTGGGCATGTGTTCAATCTCGGCCATGGCATTACGCCGGACGTTGATCCAGCCAATGTGGCTGTTTTTATCGAGTCAGTTCATGAGTTCTCCCAGCAATATCATCAGAAGCACGATTGACGATCTGCCCGCTGATACCGGACAGACCCTTTGCTTCATCGGTTTGGGAGCGAACCTCGATTCCGTCAATGGTTCGCCGCAACAAACATTACTCGCGGCCTTCAATGCACTGACCAACCTCAGTCAGTATCCGATTATAGTTTCGTCCTTATGGCAAACCACTCCGCTGGATTGCCCGCCAGATTCTCCTGTTTTCACCAATGCGGTCGCGGCACTCTTGTCGCCTCACGGCGAGGAACCATTGGTTTTGTTAAAGAAGTTGCAGCAGTTAGAGCAGAAATTTGGACGCGTGCGTACGGGGGTTCAGAATGCTCCGCGGGCGTTGGATCTCGATCTGTTGATCTGCGGCGATGTCATTATGGCGACGGAAAAATTGACCTTGCCTCACCCGCGAATGACTAGCAGACGCTTCGTATTGGTACCCCTAGCAGAAATTGCTCCCGACTATGTACCGTTGGGTCAGAACTCTGGCATCGAAGAACTGCTTTCAGTGGTTCAGAATCAGGGTGAACTGCAACACATTAATGTTGCAGACCCTCTATAAGTTTATAATTCGGCGTGTATACTAGCTGCCAAACTGTGCTTGGAGCCACTGGTTTTGGCGTTACCAGAAGTGCTCAATGATTAGCATCAGTGAATTAAGATAAGAGCTGCTACAAGGGGCTGGAAAGTGGTCTACTCAAGGGTTAGGTTAGCGATGCTGGCTGCAATGGCGTCATGCTATATAGTAGCTGCGCCTGCGTCTGCCCAAAGCATTGGTAGTACTCTTGGCGCTTCTCAGATAACTCCAGAGGCGGTTGAATTTATCTCCCCGATTGTACCTGCGTCTCTTCTGAACCCCGACAACAGCACTTTCAACGTCACTCGCAATACCGTTCAAACCCCCTTTATTACTGAGTCAGTCAACAATTTCAACTTGGGTGTACTGTTCTCTCCAGCGAAAGGGCTGAACTTGAGGGCAGATGCTTGGAAAGTGTATGTTGATCAGCAGTTTCCTGCAGCGGCTCTAAAACGGGACGGACTGGTTTCAACCTCGACGCCGCAACTCTTTATTGATGACTCCAACCTGTATGCCTCGATGCTGGAGGCTCCATCAGTCAAGAGCACGGTAACGTCGGGTCAGGAAGCCCAAGGTGTTGACCTGAGCGCGTCGTACGTGTGGGAATCGCCTAAATTCGGTCAGTTCATTATTAGCACCAAGTCTACTTACCTGTATGACACGACCACACCGGACAGCGTGTTGAACGCGATCCTGCCAGTTACAGAAAATACGTTATTGCCGAAAGGTACCGAGCTGCAAAGTAGTTTGATGCTGACATGGCAGGTTGGTAGTCATACTGCCAGCGCGGTGACTCATTACTTCGATTCGTTTGAAGATTTGAGCAAGCTCAACCTTGAGCAGCTTAATGAATTAGTCGGCAATATGACAACTCTTGATCTGCAGTACGGCTACAACGTCAAAGCCGGCAAACAGGGGCAGGCAGTATTCTCTGTCGGTGTGCGTAATCTGTTCGATGCCAAGCCTGATCAGCTGTCCGATATTGGGGCCCCTGTTAGCGCAATCGATCAGAGCGGTCGCGTTGCCTACGGTACTATCAAGTATCAGTTCTGATTTATCCTTCCTGATTTCTTTTGGTTTCTTAACTTGGGACGATGCCCTTCGATACGCGATAAATTGCCTGCGTCAGTTGCGTCAGTTGCGCAATGTCGATGATGTACGGCGGCATAACATATACCAGTTTCCCGAATGGTCTGATCCATACACCTTCATTGACGAAGGCTGGTTGAATCGTCGCCATATTCACGGGGTCCTTTAATTCCACAACACCTATCGCGCCGAGCACTCTTACATCGGCAACTTGATCAAGATTTCTGCAGGGTCCGAGCTCTTCCAAAAGTTGCGACTCAATGCGTCTCACGCTTTGCTGCCATTCATTGGACAGCAATAAGTCGATGCTGGCACAGGCAACAGCGCAAGCCAGTGGGTTTGCCATGAAAGTGGGCCCGTGCATGAAGACACCGCCATTATGAGAAATACCTGTAGTGACTTTATCCGTAGTAAGCGTTGCAGCCAGCGTCATATAACCACCGGTGAGCGCCTTGCCTACACATAGGATGTCAGGGCTAATACCAGCATGTTCGCAGGCAAATAACTTTCCGGTGCGTCCGAAACCAGTGGCAATCTCGTCGGCAATCATGAGCACGTCAAACTCATCGCAGAGTGTTCTGGCTTCGCGCAGGTACTCAACGGAGTAGAAAACCATGCCGCCAGCCCCTTGGACGATAGGCTCCAGAATCAGTGCCGCAATGGTGGCACCATGCGTCTCAAGCACTTTGCGTAGGCTGGCGATGTCTGAAGGGTCCCATGTGTCACCAAAACGACAAGTTGGTGCATCGGCGAAAAACTGCTTATGAAGGCTGGTTCCGAACAGGCCGTGCATACCGGTAACGGGGTCACAGACTGACATCGCCGCAAAGGTATCTCCGTGGTAACCGCGGCGCAGGCTCACTAATTTGCATTTGTCGTTTTTACCAATCGCTTGCCAGTACTGGATCGCCATTTTCATCGCGACTTCAACGGCTACTGATCCGGAGTCGCTAAAGAACACCTTACTAAGTCCATCTGGACAAATATCAAGCAGCTTCTGCGCAAGTGCTATTGCCGGTTCGTGAGTGAGCCCACCGAACATGACATGCGACATCTTTCCCAACTGATTTATTACTGCCTGGTTCAGGACCGGATTCTGGTACCCGTGCACAGCCGACCACCACGAGCTCATGCCATCAATCAGGATGCGGCCGTCGGAGAGGTGGAGCTCGACCCCGTTGGCAGAACTGACCAACTGATTCGGAAGCGGGTTGGTCATTGAGGAGTATGGATGCAGCAGGTGAGCTGCATCGAATCGCAGAAGATCGTTCGAAGTCTGCAGATGTAGAGCATGTGACATGAGGTTACCTGAAAGTGCGTGCGCGGCAGGTTAACAGTCTGTTAACTAAAGAGCCGTCAGAAAAGGACGATGATAACCGGCCAAGGTTGCCGCTATAAACACTTGTCTGCATTTCAATGCGGACTGACTCGGGCAAGACAATACACATCGATTCGTTCAATGCCTGCGTTCCTTAGCAATCTGGCAATGCTGTCTACGGTGACCATAGTGGTCACTACATCGTCAACGATTGCAACGTGGTTGATATGGCTGGGAATGTCCGCAGTACTGAGGGCAAATGCTCCTCTTAAATTCTTTGAACGCTCCAACGCCGATAATCCCTTTTGCGGCGGCGTGGCTTTGATCCGTCTACAGATTGTCGCGGCAACAGGGATTTTGTTGTGACGACCGATACAGCGGGCAAGCTCTGTGCTCTGATTGAAGCCTCGCTCGCGCAAACGCGCTTTGTGGAGAGGAACAGGTAGCAACAATTGTGGCGTATCACGCTTCTGGTGATGAGTCGCAATGGTGTTCGCCAGCAGATTAGCCAATGCGCGTCCTACGGCGAAACCCGCCTGAAATTTGTAATTGGATATCAGCTCGCGCACTGGATATTCGTATTTAAACAGTGCCAAGCAAGCATCGAAAGCAGGGGGTAGCAACAGGCACTGACCGCAATGACGGTGCATCGGCGGTTCTGGCCCCAATTCGATGCTGCACCGTATGCAGGGATTGTCTGGATAAGGGAGGTCAATCTCGCACTCTCTGCACAAGCCGGCAGCAAATCTGTCAGCGCACCCGCAGAGAATACAGTGTAGACCGCTGTGCAATAAACTGATTATAAAATACCCAATTGTAAACTCTAATAAAATATAAGGTTGACAGCATTCCGTCCGCTTCTAAAATAGCTCTCACAAAGTATAGACGCCGTCGCGAGTGCCGCTCGCGTGTCAATCAGAACCAGAGTCAGGAAGGAAGCGCAGATGTCCGTTGTAAGTAACACAGTAGGTCAGAAAAACAGTGAAATCGGAGTGCCTGAACTGCGCCACAATTGGACTCGTCAGGAGATAAAGGCGCTGTTCGACATGCCTTTCATGGATCTGGTGTTTGAGGCACAGTCGGTCCATCGTCAATATTTCAATCCTAACCAAGTGCAGATGAGTACCCTGCTGTCCATCAAGACAGGTGCATGCCCGGAGGACTGCAAATATTGTCCCCAAAGTGGTCATTACAACACAGGGCTGGAGAAAGAGAAGTTGTTGGCACTGGAGAAAATATTGGAGCAGGCGCGTCTCGCCAAAACCAACGGCGCCTCTCGCTTCTGCATGGGCGCTGCCTGGAAAAATCCATCGAAGAAGGATTTTCCTCATGTGCTGGAAATTGTCAGAGAAGTGCGTGCGCTCGGAATGGAGACCTGTATGACGCTTGGTGCGCTGGATCAGGAGCAGTCCGATGCGCTCGCTGAAGCAGGGCTGGATTACTATAACCATAACCTCGATACCTCGCCCGAGTACTACAATCAGATCATCACAACCCGTACTTTTCAGGGCCGTTTGGACACGATCGACCGCGTGCGCAAGTCCGGCATGAAAGTGTGTGCAGGCGGCATCGTTGGAATGGGTGAGAGCGCGGAAGATCGGGTTGGGCTGTTGCAGCAACTGGCCAATATGCCCACGCATCCTGAGAGTGTTCCGATCAACATGCTTGTGAAAGTGAAGGGCACACCACTGGAAAACGTCGATGATCTCGAACCTTTTGAGTTCATTCGCACCATCGCCGTTGCTCGTATTGTGATGCCGCGATCCTACGTGCGTCTGTCTGCAGGACGCCAGTCCATGAACGAGCAAATGCAGGCGCTGTGCTTTCTGGCCGGCGCAAATTCAATTTTCTATGGCGAAAAATTACTGACAACACCACTTCCAGAAGAAAGTGCTGACCTAGCGCTTTTTTCCAAGCTTGGGTTGATGCCTGAACAAATCAATCTCAGACATGCGCCAGCGAAGCCTGAACCTTTGTTTTACGAGGCGGGTTTCGACGCAGGGCGTGATGCAACTCTCCAACCTCCAGCGGCAACGGGCGCAATGAATTGAGCATGCTGCTCCCGCATCTGGAAGAGAAGTTGCGTGCACGTGAACGCGCCGGATTGATACGGTGTCGCCACGCTCGGCCCGGACCACAGCAACCGAAGCTGGACATCGCGGGGCGCGACTTCCTCTCATTTTGCAGCAATGACTATCTCGGTCTGGCTAACCACCCAAAGGTACGTACGGCATTCAAAATTGCGGTTGATCGCTACGGTCTGGGCAGTGGTGGCTCGCATATGGTGACCGGACACTGCGCGGCGCATCAGGCGCTGGAAGAAGAGTTGGCGGACTTCATGGGCCGCGATCGCGCACTACTGTTTTCTACTGGGTACATGGCCAACATCGGCATTATCAATGCCCTCACTGACATCGGTGGCATGGTGCTTCAAGATGAACTCAATCATGCATCGTTACTTGATGGAGGTTGGTTGAGCAAAGCCGACAACAAACGCTATTCGCACAATAATATGTCTGCGCTGGACGCCATGTTGTCAAACTCGACTGCCGCGCATCATCTGATTGTCAGCGACGGTGTATTCAGCATGGACGGTGATCTCGCACCGTTGCCGGATTTGATAAATCTCTCCCGTAAACATAACGCCTGGTTGATGATAGATGATGCTCATGGCATAGGCTGTCTTGGCCACAATGGGCGAGGAGTAGTAGAGGCGTTCCCTGACGATGTCGAT
>JBBSPQ010000059.1:0-8323 GCA_038258585.1 Pseudomonadales bacterium | reverse complement strand
CCTGGAACATGATCCCAAGCCAGCGTGCGCCAATAAATTATGAAGTTAATCTTCTCTTCTAATAAACGCGGGTATGTAGCGCCAGCCGAGCCACATGGCGGAATCAACTCGGCAATGCCATCGGCGCGCTGGCGTATTGTCTCGGCCCATGTCGCGGGTAGAAATCGCGTATGCACATACCCTTTCAAGGGCGCAGATTTGTCAAAGGAATTTGGTTTTATCCGTTCACCATTCCAGTACGCCCCATTTCCCTTTTCTGCAAATGCCAGTGTGTTATAGACAGGTGAATAGATCCAGCTGTTGATTGTTACTCCATTCTTGAGCAGCGCGATCATGACGGCAAAATCAGAAGAACCGTTGACGAAGTTGCGAGTGCCGTCCAGTGGGTCCACCAGCCAGACGGTGCCATCGTTCAGGGAATTAATAAGATCAGGATTGGCGGCGACGGCTTCTTCGCCAATGACACGTGACCCTGAGAGCAGCTCAGGCAATCGTATATTCAACGCTGTTTCCACTGCATGGTCGACTACTGTGACAATGTCACCGGGTGACTTTTCTTTTATCTCCGAGTGCAGGATGCTTTGAAATTTCGGCATGACGAGTTCCGCCGAAAGCTCCTTTATGATAGTAGTGACCTGGTCCTGTAGGCTGATTAGAAGACTCCCTAGATCGCGTCGGCTTGTCATGAATTTGCGGATAAGGTTCTAATGTAAACCAGAGTAGGATTCATTTGAACCGTTGATTGCAGTAAAAACTCACTCCCTATTACTTTTGTTGCAAAAGATCTTGGCCCTGCTCGGATCTGGCCTTTGCTGATACGCAATAAGGCAAACATCGTCAATTTCGTGGCACTGGTCTGATGTGGCCAGTCGACGGGCTCAACATTCAGGATTTCGGCAGATACTGTTGATAGGGAAGGCATTCGTGGAATGCCGTTCAAATTCTTCAGGTCTGTCAACCAAGAGACAAAAGTGTGGATCGTTCTTTACCCCTTGATCAGCAGTTACTGCTGAAGCATGTTCCCGGTATGGTTTACCGGTGTCGTAATGATGAATCGTGGACGATGATATTTGTCAGCGATGGCTGCAAAGCTCTCACGGGGTATCCCCCGTCATCTCTCCTCAACAACAAAGTAATCTCGTATGCCTCCCTCATTCACCCTGATGACTCTGCGTTGGTAAATAAAAGCGTGCGCGATGGCGTGCGACTACGCCGCGCCTTTCAATGTACTTACAGGCTTATTACTCGCGACGGTGGTATCAAATGGGTGCTTGAACAAGGAGAGTCGGTCCGGGCGGAGGAAGGTGGCAGTTCAATTTTGCAGGGATATATCGTTGATGTAACGGCCGAGAAAGCGAGAGAAGAGGCACTTGTCGCCAGTAAGGAGAGCTTTACACAACTGGCCGACACAATGCCACTGATTGTCTGGACGGCCGATGCCAATGGTGTCACCGACTACACCAGTCATGTGTTTCAAGCCTATACAGGGCTAGAGAAAACTCCTGCCAATGCGGCTCAGGGCTGGCGCAACGCGATCCATCCTGAGGATCTGGGGATGGTAGTGGCGGCTTGGCGGGTGGCTAACCAAACCGGCACAGAATACAGCCAGGAGTATCGACTTCGTAACAAGGAAGGTATTTATCGCTGGCACCTCAGTCAGGCTCGCCCCATCAAAGATCGGCGCGGCGATGTCCGCAAGTGGTATGGCGCGGCGGTGGATGTGCATGACCAGCGCCTGCTATTGCAGGATGCACGCCGACTGGCCAATCGCCTTATCAACACGCTGGAAAGCATTACTGACGCTTTCATCACGCTCGATCACGATTGGCGCGTAAGCTACATCAACGCCAAAGCCGAAGATCTGCTCGGCGTTGAACGCGAGTCTCTCCTTGGTCGTTATGTCTGGGCCGAATTTCCTGGCGCAGACGTTTTCGAGACGCACTACCGCACTGCAGTGGAGAAACAAATTACTCAGGAGTTTGTTGCCGAGTACACCCCTCTGAATAAGTGGTTTGAGGTGCGCGCCTATCCTTCGGGCGAAGGACTCGCTATCTATTTTCGGGACATCAGTGAGCGACTGGTGATGGAAGAGCGACTTCGTCACTCACAGCATCTTGAGGCGGTAGGGCAGCTAACCGGAGGAGTGGCTCACGATTTCAACAATTTGTTGACTGTCATTCTGGGCAATGCTGAATTGCTGGTGGAAGTTCTACAGGATCATCCGTCAATATTGCCTTTGGCGGCAATGATACGGACGGCAGCCGATAGAGGAGCAGACCTGACCCGTCATCTGCTGGCATTCGCGCGGCGTCAGGCCTTGAAGCCGCAGATAGTGGATGTGAAGGATCTTGTTAATAACATGGAGAGTCTGTTGCGTCGCACGCTGAAAGAAAACATTGATGTCCAACTGATGCATGGAGATTCTGCCATGGCACTGGTCGACCCGGTGCAGTTGGAATCCGCGGTGTTAAATCTTTGTGTTAACGGTCGTGACGCGATGAATGACGGAGGACGACTGACTATTGAGACAGGGATGCGGTATCTGGATGAAGATTATGCTGCCTCCCACACTGAGGTTGCACCGGGTCACTATGTTGTGCTTGGAGTGTCGGATACTGGATGCGGAATTCCAGCCAATATCATTAATCGCGTCTTCGATCCATTCTTTACCACGAAGGCTCCCGGCAAGGGCAGCGGGCTTGGACTCAGTATGGTCTATGGGTTCGCCAAGCAGTCACAAGGTCACATCACAATTTATTCCGAGCCTGAACAGGGCACAACGGTGAATCTTTACTTACCGCGAAGTAGCGGAGTTCCAGTAAAGGTGGAGGCTGCTACTGTCGTGACTGTCGGTGGTAATGAACGAATACTGGTTGTAGAGGATAATGAACTTGTTCGCGATTACACTGCGCGACTGCTGTGTGATATGGGCTATGATGTGACGGCAGCCGATAATGGTCAGGAAGGACTCGCGCTGATACGCGAGGATGCAAAATTCGATCTGCTGCTCACCGATATGATCATGCCGGGAGGATTGAATGGCCGTCAGCTTGCAGAACGCGCCATCAAATTGAGGCCGAATTTGAAAGTGCTCTTCATGTCAGGTTATACAGAGAATGCGGTTGTACATCATGGACGTCTTGATGCAGGAGTGCAGCTGCTTAATAAACCGTATCAGCGCATTGAGTTAGCACAAAAAGTGCGAATAGCCCTTACTGGCTCAACTGAATAGACGGCACTGGTCGTTTAGAGATTTCGTAGTACGGTCGAGCAGGAGGCCGGGATGCAGGATCAGATAACTATCGCCGTCATTTTGTTGGCGACTATGGCGATGTTTCTCTGGGGGAAATGGCGCCATGACATGGTGGCAGGAGCTGCCTTGCTTGCTTGTGTACTTACCGGGTTGGTAAGTGCAGACAATGCTTTTGCAGGCTTTGGACATCCTGCCGTTGTCACCGTTGCCTGTGTGCTGATTCTCAGCCAGGGGTTACAGCAGACCGGCGCAATCGACGCTCTTACCCAGCGTGTGCTGCCGTCCGGTGGCGGGCCCGTGTTGGGGATTCTTGCCATCAGCGCGCTGGCCGCCGTTCTCTCCGCTTTTATGAATAACGTTGGAGCACTGGCACTGCTGATGCCGGTCGCCTTGCAATTGTCTGCGCGACTGGGAATTCCTGCCGGGCGAGTGCTGATGCCACTCTCTTTTGGGTCCATCCTTGGCGGCACTATGACCGTGGTGGGAACGCCTCCCAATCTTGTGGTTTCAGGGTTTCGCGATGCCGCCGGACTAGGCCCTTTCACCATGTTTGATTTTACCCCCGTCGGTGCGTCGATTACGGTGGCGGGTGTCCTGTTCATCGGCCTGATTGGTTGGCGTCTGGTGCCCTTAAGAAAAGAGGCTGACACAGGAAGTTTCGATACTGGTAAGTATCTGACCGAAGTTCGGGTTGTGACTGATAGTAAAGCCATTGGGAAAACACTCCGTGAAGTGGAGGGTATTCTTGATCGTTTCGATGCCCAGATCGTCGGACTGGCACGAGGAGAGGTAAGAGTCATCGCTCCCTATTCGCGCCGCGTCCTGCGCGAAAATGACATCCTCGTGATCGAGGCAGAACCCGAAACGTTAGCGTCTGCACTGAGTAGTCTCGGTCTCAAACTCGAAGAGTCTGTTCAGCATGAAATAGAAAAAGCAAAAGAGGAGGAAAAGAAAAGCGAGAAGGGCATCGAGAGAGAAGAAGACGCGGTAAAAGACGAAACAGTAAAAGGCGAGAAAGGATCTGAAAAATATGCGTTGCTGGACTCTCCAGCGGAAATAAACGAAGAAGACGAAGACACGGGAGAGCCGTCGCGAAATCATGAAAATATTTTGCAGGAGCTGGCGGCAATGCCAGCTAGCAGAATAATCGGCTTATCGGCCTCGAATATTGAACTTCGCACGCGCTACGGCATAAATCTGCTGGCTGTATCGCGGCAGGGGCGACGCTCAGTCAAACGCTTGCGCTTCACTGAGATCAAGGCAGGCGACGTCCTTCTGATGCAGGGTGTTCCAGAAGCGATATCCGGCTTCGCTGCTGATTTCGGATGTATACCGCTGGCGACCCGGGACATTCGCGTGCCAGTGAAAGGGCACGCCGTCACAGCTGCGCTGATCATGCTGGTGGCAGTCATCGTGGCAGGTTTTGGCATTCTTCCTGTGGCGATATCCTTCGGAGCCGCAGTGCTTTGTTACATGGCTTTGCGCATAGTTCCGCCGCGCACAGCTTATCAGGCAGTAGACTGGTCCGTCATAGTGCTACTTGGCGCTATGTTGCCGGTTGCTGACGCCATGGCGACCACGGGTGCAGCTGATGTGCTCGCCAACTGGTTGATGAACACGCTGGCGTTGGGTGACCCTGTGATCGCGCTGGTGCTGATTATGGTCATCACCATGACTCTCTCTGACTTCATGAACAATACCGCTACGGCGGCTGTGATGTGTCCTCTGGCGCTCAGCTCTGCAGCTCAGCTCGGGGTTAGCGCCGATTCATTCCTGATGGCAGTCGCCCTTGGCGCTTCCTGTGCCTTCCTGACGCCGATTGGTCATCAGAACAACACGCTAATTCTGGGGCCGGGCGGTTTTCGTTTCGGTGACTATTGGCGCTTGGGAGTCCCGCTTGAAATACTGATTGTGGTAATCAGCGTGCCAGTCCTGCTGAACGTCTGGCCGCTGTGAGCAAATCAAAATACTACCAACGCTCTCCTTTGTTGGGTTCCGATTGCAATTAGATATCAATTTGATATCTAATTGAGTCAAACAACAAAGGAGCACCACCCATGAAAGAAAAGAACATCAGTTCGCTTCCCGGTATTCCAACCATACTATTGCTCATAGCAATACTCGCCTTCGCTATAGGGTATTTCGTCAAGTCGGCACAGCCAGCAGTCGATGGTCTTGGCCTTATCATTTCACTTCTGCTGGCACTGACGTGTGTGGCATGTCTGCCAGGATTCTTCATGGTGGAACCCAATCAGGCTGCGGTTCTGAGTCTGTTTGGTAAATATGCCGGCACCGTGAAAGAACAAGGTTTACGGTTCAACAATCCGTTTTACCGTACCCGCAAGGTGTCTTTGCGGGTGCGTAATTTCGAATCGGGCAAACTGAAGGTTAACGAACTGGAAGGCAGCCCCATCGAGATTGCTGCTGTTGTAGTGTGGAAGGTGCTGGATTCCGCTGAAGCGGTTTACAACGTCGATGAATATGAGAGCTTCGTGCATATTCAGGCAGAATCTGCGCTGCGGGCTATGGCCACGACCTATCCTTACGACAAAGGCGACAGCGAGCACGTCGCCCTGCGCAGCCATGCTAACGAAATTTCATACGATCTGGCACGTCAACTCGCCGAGAGACTCAATCAGGCCGGTATTGAAGTGCTGGAAGCACGCATCAGTCACTTGGCGTATGCGCCGGAGATCGCCGGCGCGATGCTGCAAAGACAACAGGCTGGCGCCATTATCGCGGCTCGTGAAAAGCTGGTCGAAGGGGCCGTCGGCATGGTGGAAATGGCATTAGCTGAACTTAAGAGCAAAGGTGTGGTGGAGCTCGATAATGAACGCCGCGCCCAGATGGTAAGCAACCTACTGGTGGTGCTGTGCTCCGATCGAGCAACCCAGCCTGTGGTGAATACTGGCTCTTTGTATTGAGGTAGCAGTGGCGAACGGAGTGTTATGAGTAACAAGAAAGCCTATCCACTACGAATCAGCGCTGCTGTCATAGAGGCGATGCAGCGCTGGGCAGACGACGATTTGCGTTCCCTCAACGGGCAGATTGAGTTTGTGTTGCGGGAGTCTTTGCGGAAATCGGGCAGGCTCAAACCAACGCCGATTGAACCGGTGGAAGATTCCGAGGCATAACTCCCGCGGCTATCTTTTTTCAGCTGTTTGGCTTTTCCTTATCGAGAAAACCGAGAATCGCCGCAGCTCCTGAAAATATCGCCGCAACAAAAATAATTCCCATAATCAGCGCGATGCGAAACAGTATGCCAATATCGACATCACTGTAAATACCCACCAGCCATGCGAGCAGATTTACCAATACGACGGCAATCAGAAATGTGATCAGCATTATTTTTTTCATTGGCTGTCCTGATTATGGTGCTGGTGGGTCAGAAAGTAGTAGCAATCCTGTAATCGTTTCTTTGCCGCGCTCAAGAAACACAAACACATCTTCCATGGCGTCCCCGTTCAGGCTTGTCGCCATCAAGTCACCGTTTTTCATTGCCTGAGCCAATGACACACTGTGGTCGGGATTGCGTCCAGCCACACGCACCAACTCGCTGTTCTGTTTTATTTCGAATTCATCAATGATCCGGCGGACGTCGATCTCATAGTTGTTGCGACTACGACTATAGTTCAACGAGGCCAGGAACTGATCGTCCGGGGCCTCAGGCGGTGACTCTATCGCATCGAGAAACACCTGCAGTTGTGTGTCGAGCAATACCAGCAAATCCTCGGATGAGCCCACGCCACTAATGTTGGCCACAGCGGTTGGTATTACCTCACTATTCTGTACCGCATCAGCTTCGTCTCTGATATCAATTAGCGAACTGATCATGCGCACTGCCGACGGAAATTTCAGCGCCACCGTCACTTGCCGGGCAGGACGGCGCGCAAAACTGCTGCCTTCGTTGTGATAAACGAAAGCCTCAATATTGACACTGCCGGATATCGCCAGCCATAGAAATATATCCCCTACCGATATTGGCTCAATGCGCCATAGCCACAAATCCTTGAGACCATCTTCATTTTCATCGTACAGAAAAACTGTGAGGACATTGCCGCCAGAGCGCAAGACCTGACGTGGCTGAGAAAAATTCATGCCATCGGGCTCGCCCGCAAATAAGGATACTTTCCCACCTTCACGCAGCAGAAAGTCGTCTATGCCATCGGCGTCAACATCTTCCAGGATTTCCTCGTGACTCAGCGCGAGAATTCCAGTGAGATTAGAAAAATCGAGTTGGTCGACGTCGAACTCGCCAAGTCGCTCTTGAATTTCAACACGATCAATAGAATAAGTCGGATTCTGGGGGAAGTAGTATCCTCCGCTCGCGTTTGCCAGAAACACGTCGAAGCGCTCTTCAGTTTCTGAAACAAGATCCGGCAGTTCATCACCATTCACGTCGCGCAACTGTATTAACGGGATTCGCACCGATTGTCCCACGTCACGTTCCAGACCCTGACGTACGGAAAGATTGGTGTTGATCTGCATATCGGACAAGACGCTAATGGGTTGCTGATAGCTGCCATCCTCATTGCGAATATGAAGTTGGAGGGTTCCTGCGCCAGGGATGACAAGGTCGTCCAAGCCGTCGGAATTAATGTCACGGGAGAAGTCGAGACGGTTGACTCCGATCCCGGTGAAGGCGTTTAACCCATCGAGCAAATTCTGCGGCTGTGTGAAACTGCGCCCGTTGACCTGCCATTGGCTGACTCGGGTGCCATCAATAAGAGCTAGTACTGAGAAGGTGGGTTGCCCTTGCGGATCGGGATAATTCTCACTCAGTTCCCATCCTGCGCTTCGGCCGGGGAGGTCAATTACGGCGTCGGGATTCGAAAAATCGAATCGTTGCTGACTCTGGGTACTGCCTCTCTGAAAGTATAAACTGATACGCTCCTCGGCGATGCTCAGAATGTCCTGCAATCCGTCTCGGTCTGCATCGACGATCAGCAGACGTTCGGTTTCAGCTGGCAGGGAAAAAGGGATATGGCTGTAGCCGGGCGGGATTGTTTCGTCGCTCTGGGCGAGTACATATTGACTGCCCATCGTCATTACAATAAGGATGATTGCCTG
>JBBSPQ010000058.1:0-8354 GCA_038258585.1 Pseudomonadales bacterium | reverse complement strand
GGCAAGTGGGGCGCTAACGAGGCTGTAGAAAAACCCGCTATCGGTATCCCCAGCATCTTGTTCATTTAATGGTGACTGACTTATATCGTCGATTTAACCATTTGCGCAAATTTACTTTTCTGCCCAATAGACGCGCACAACTCAATCCTCTTGAATGGCACTGCCTCTATGCGGCCATCCTTCCGTAGTTCATCAACTTCTCTATGTTGTGGATCATGCAGTACAACTGCCACTGCCCCTGCACCTTCTTCCGACTGCGCAGCCCAAACCTATTCAACCCCTTATTAGTACCGATATTGCCAAACACCGGCTCCACCACAGACATCCGATGGCTATAGATCTGCTTTCCCTTCGCACTATCTACCCGCACCTTCATCCAGTCTGTGTACTTGGTCTTTCCAGATCCCCGCTTCTCCACAATAAATGAAACCTGTCGACCATGCCCCTTGCGAGTGTCCGCTGATTCTGGATTCCTCATGCACCGTGCTTTCAATGGACACGCTCTGCACTTGCTCAGGCGACCCTCAAAGTACAGCTTCAGATTACCAGAATCATCTTCGCGCTCGCTGTGTAACCACATCGATTCACCCGCTGGGCACACACAGGTTTTCTCTTTCTGATCAAGGTGAACCTGGCTTGGAGGAAACCCTTGTGGTTGCTTCTTCTCAGGCTGATGACGTTTGCCGTATTTGGCTTTCTGATCAGCGAACTTCGGATCACGGCTGCGAAACTGATTATCGGGCACGTAGGCATTGATACCTTGGTCGTGCAAGTACTGCATGTTCGCTTCATTGGCAAAGCCGGTATCGGCAGTTAACACAATGCCCGTGGCATAGATATCCTTGCTGATTCCAAGGCGCTCGTAGCGCTGCTTTATGAGCTCTGCAACCGGTTGAAGCGTATGGTGTTCCTGGCCTTCGCCGAAGGCCTGTGCTTCGATGATGACCTGGTGCTTCTTATCTACAGCCGCCACACCGTTGTAGCCTTGGATGGTGCCTTTGCTGGTCGTCATCTTTGCGCTTTCATTGTCAGTGATATTACTTTTCACTTCCTTGAGATTGCGGCCTTTGCCCATCCGTGGCGCGGCTGTCTTTAAAAATTTGTCGATCTTTTCACTGGCGCCATTCAAAGTCTCAATCGTTTGCTTTAAGCGCTGTGCTCGATCCTGTTCGCTGGGTTCGCCCTGATCGATGCGTTTGTGCTCGTTGATGTGGTGGGCAATCTGGCGCTGAATTTTATCTCGCTTTTCTGTCAGCTCTTTCAATGTACCTGACCATTCTTTGGAAGCATTCGAGGACATCTTGCAACCATCAATGGCAAAGAGCTCATTGCCGAGCAACCCCTGCTCATGGCACACCAGCAGTATCTGCTCAAAGATTTGTTCGATCTGATCACTATAACTGCTGACAAAATTTGCAGTGGTCGTAAAGTGCGGGACACTGTCGCAGGACAGTGCTTTGAAAATAATGTTTGTCTGACAGCACCACTGTATCTGGCGACTTGAAGTAATACCTTTGGAGTACGCGAACAGAATGATCTTCAGCAGAATTGAGGGATCATACGCAGGCCTTCCGCCATCATCGTTCTTGTAGTTTGGGTAGTAAACAGACAGATCTAGCTTGTTGTCAATCAAGTAGTGAATCGCATGTTCGAAGCTGCCAGGCTGTAGCTGTTCTTCATAATTGATCACCACCATTGAGGACTGGTTGTAGTCATAGTGTTTAAACTTTGGCATATGTCACACCTGAGATAGTTTCGATGTCACATTTTAACAGAATGATTGATCTTTGGGGTTTTTCTACAGCCTCAACGCCTAAATTAAGTGGCGTGCCGAGGCACGTCCGCTTGAAATGAATTGTTAGCCCGCGACCCGCATCAGCCAAGATGCTGCATCACGCCACCAAGTAGAATCCATGTACAGATTTGGCAACAGCTCCCACGCTAGGGCAGCAATGCCTACGAATTTTGAAACAGGGTGGACTTTTCCGCGGATTTTGAGATCAATTAGCCAGAGCGCAATGACCACCACGCTTGGCCCGACTATATGCTGTAGCAGGTATGGCCACTCAGATAAGCGCCCGAATGGCGCCGACAACAGAGGAACCATACCAACAGTCATTAGGCGTTTGTGAGCGGCAGGATGTCGCCGCCACAAGAAAGCCGCGCCAATGATCGCGGAAAACGCAAGCACATTGCTCAAGCTGACCGATAAGAACGAAAGATCATCTGGCGTTGCGCCATAGCGTGTCACAGAGTGCAACCCAACCATAGTTCCGGTTATGACCATGCCAAAGTAGAGCAGCAGTCCGACTTGACCTAGCTGACGGTGAACAGCAACACGATTTTTGACCACAAGCCATGATTGAAGAACATACAAGACGCACCAGCTGAAAAATACAACCGCGTGAATATGGATTAGCGTTGAATAGGGCGGGCTGCCCTCAGGCATCCCGATGGCCGGAACTAAAAGGTAGGTGCGCGAGAAGCCTACAAGCACCATTCCCAGTATGGCTAGCGAAAGCCAAGCAAAAAGCTGTCTTTCGACCACTGGTGAGCCGAGGGAACTACGCGACGGGAGCGAAGGTGTGCGCATAGCGGGCTAACGTCGCAAACAACGGCGCGCTTGCGCGTTCGGAAGCGAAGCTGCAAATTGATTTGCCTTGATATGTGTCGCCTTCTCGATGCCTATTCTGGGATGTGACATACGGCCTCAATATTATGCCCATCTGGATCAGTAACAAATGCCCCATAGTAAGTCGGGTGATACTCGCTTCTTAGCCCCGGTCTGCCGTTATCTTTGCCGCCCGCTTCCAATGCGGCTTTGTAGAAAGCATCTACAACTGCATGGTTAGCACTTGAGAATGCAACATGAATTGGTGCAATGTTGGACTTAGCCTGAATCCAAAAATTAGGCTTATTGTCTCGGCCAAAACCGGCACCTGAAATACCATGCTCCATTATCAAAGTGTAATTTAAAGGTGCGAGAGCTTTTAAGTAGAATTCTTTGCTTCGTTCGAAATTAGAGACAGGTACTGCTATATGATCGATCATCAATTATTCCTTTTATTAAATTAGCTCTGCTGGCTTAGATATTCAAAAGACCCACAACGCTCGAAACAGTGGCGCATTTATGCGTCCGCCTGATTTCGCTTGTTATGTACGATATCGAAAACCATGTGCTGTCCCCTTGTAGTTATTCCGGCAGGTAAAGTAATGCTATCGCCGTGACCAGAAACAATGAAACCTAATTTTTTGTACAATCGAATTGCAACAAAATTGGATTCGAAAACGGAAAGCTCAATTTCTTCAAAACCGTAACGAAGGGAGTCGGAAATCGCAGCCAGCATCAGATTACGACCAATACCTATTTTTCGATAATTTGAGTCAACTTGGATTCCTAAGTGGCCGATTCTATCCGCCCCAAACTCTTTCCTTCCGCACATTGTTCCTGGAAAGACTTCAACGGCTCCAACTAATTTACCTCCGTCAACAGCGATGAAATTCGGAATCTCCTCTATAACTACTTTCTCGACAATACTCCTCACTCGATCTTCTGGAGGAGGACCTTTGGCCAAGAAGGCTCCTTCCGAATAAACCTGCCCCCACAGAGCCAAGAATTTCGGCACGTCGGCTACCTGAATTCGACGAATTTCCAAACTAGCCATCCTTTAGTGCAAGTACATAACGTCGGGTTGAAACTTTTGTTAGATTTATTGCAATCATTTCCAATTTATACCTTTTTCATTTTTTTCAGATACTCGAAACTTTGCAACCTTAACGACTATATCCTTTGGGATTGGTTTATCTATAGGGAATTGGATTGTATTGTCAGATGATATTAAAAACTCAAGTTCACCTCGAAAATGATCAATTACTGACGGAGTCGGATGAAGGCTAATATGTTTTTTGGCGGCTGCGTATACATACAATATCCCGTTACTCACAAATGCGGGCTTTCCCCATTTCAATTCTTCTATTGCGGCTGGATCAGCCACTTTCAGATACTCCCGTAATTCAGACAATCTTTTTTGAGCTTCTTCAGGTCTTGAAAAAATGTATTCTTGAACAGTTTTGGGTTTTTCTGGCATTTATTTCTCCGAAATCTAACGTCCGTGCTCACGCGCAATTTTGGAGCTGCACAGCAGCGTAGAAATTGTCGCTGTGAAGCCGATTGTTATGAGTCCTTTGTCGGTAAAGGGTCTGGTCATGTTGATGGACGAAACTTAAACATGTGATAGACACCTCTGACAGGAACTGCTCTTCCTTCGGACAAACGAGGTTCGTATTTGAAATCTTGAATCGAACGAAGAGCGGCTGCATCAAAAGTACCAGGAGGTTCTGCGTCTACAACTTCAGCAGCCTCGACGTCCCCTGCGTTTGTGACTGTGAATCTGACAATTACCCATCCGCCCACTCCTTGTTCCAATGCTTGACCAGGGTAGTCTGGAGCAACCGCGACTAAGGGAATGAAATTTTCTGTAGATATTATTTCAACAGGAGGCAATCTTAGGGAACTATTAGATCGAGAGAGAAGACCTTCAGGCGCCGTTAGACTTACAGTCTCCGAAAGGTCGAATCGGAAAACGTAGCCGACACCAGGTATATCTATTGGAACCCCATTGCTGATCTGAGGTTCGAATCTTAATTGCTGAGAGGCTGAGACTGCTGCATCATCAAATGTCTGAGGTGGCTCAGAGTCACTAACCCTTACATCTCTGACTCCGCCAGCGGATGTAACAGTGAACTCAACAAGAACCCAGCCTTCGTCACCATCTCGTATTGCGTTCACTGGATACTCAGGGATCACATCCGTTATAGGAAACAGCTGGTCTGGCGCTGCTTGAGCTATTGCCTGAGTAGTTATAAGACATAGACCAAGGATTACCGCGAAGCGGGACTTTAGAATGCTCATGATGATTCCTCCAAACCGGGAATTGGGGACTGACTCATAACAGTATATTTATGAGGCCGATGGCCTCCTAATAATTATTAGCGGGAGGCCACATAATTCCGCTCCGCCGAATTCCCGTTTTCCAAGTTGCTGAATTTTCAAGCTATTTCTCAGGCATTGCGAATCAAAAACTGTTAGGCGGGCCTATGGCTTTTTAATTCTCCGCCATCTTCGTGATTGCCGAATACTATACCCATCTCCGCCACAACTCCATCCCGAGCGCCGTAAGTCATCAGATGGGGACCAATGGCAGATGTGATAAATAGAAGGATGTTCAGAAATGCGGGAGGGACTTCAGAGCGCAGCGAAAAACTTCACAGCAACTCTTCCCATTTTTTGTAAAGCGCATCGAGTTTCGCTTGCAACTCAGCAACCTCAGCCAACTTCTTATCGATTACATTCTGCGGCTGTGAATAAAACGATCCATCCGCAATGACGTCACTGAGCTCAGCCATTTTCTGCTCAAACTTTTCGATATCCTTGGTTACCTGATCCAGTTCACGCTGCTCTTTATAGGAGAGCTTTGTTTCCTTCGTCTTTTCAGCAGTTGGCGCTGGGGTTGCAGCAACTACAGGCGCAGACTTAGAATCCTTACTCTTGTCCGCAAAAGACACCAACCGCCCACCCTGATCGATCCAGTCCTGATACCCACCCACATACTCCGCAACCTTACCGTCGCCTTCAAGAACAATACTGCTCGTCACAACGTTGTCCAAGAAGCTACGATCATGGCTGACCAGTAAAATAGTGCCACTGAAATCCAGCAGAATTTCTTCCAGCAATTCCAATGTCTCCATGTCCAGATCGTTGGTCGGTTCGTCCAACACGATCAGGTTGGCAGGCTTGCTGAACAGCTTCGCAAGAATCAGCCGGTTCTGCTCTCCACCAGAAAGCGACTTCACTGGCTGACGCGCACGTGCCGGCGCAAACAGGAAGTCTTGCAAATAACTGATGATATGGCGCTGTTTGCCATTGATCTCGATGAAATCACGACCTTCGCAAAGGTTGTCGATAACGGTCTTGTCCAACTCCAACTGGTTGCGCAACTGATCGAAATACATCAAGTCCAGATTAGTGCCAATCTTCACCTCGCCCTGATCAGGTTGCAGCGTGCCTAACAGAATCTTCAACAGCGTGGTTTTGCCACTGCCGTTGGCGCCGATGAAGCCGATGCGATCACCTCGCATAATGCGCGTGGAGAAATTCTGGATTAAGGTTTTGTCGCCATAACCGTGACTGATCTTGTTCGCTTCAATGACAATTTTTCCGGACGAGCCTGACTGTTCGAGCTCAAACTTGGCCTTGCCGCCGAGTTCACGACGATCCCCGCGTTCGACACGCATCTTCTTAAGAGCACGGACTCGACCTTCGTTACGGGTGCGTCGTGCCTTAATCCCTTGTCTGATCCAACGCTCTTCCTCAGCCAGACGCTTGTCGAACTCACTGTTGGCTTTGTCTTCCGCTTCGAGCTGTTGCTCGCGGAAGACGAGAAAGCTGTTGTAGTCATCGTCCCAGCAGCGCAAGCGGCCGCGGTCTACTTCAATAACTCTGTTGGTGATGCGCTGCAGGAACTGTCTATCGTGGCTGATGACCAACACGGCGCCGTTAAAGCCGTTGAGATATTTTTCCAGCCACTCGATGGTGGGGATATCGAGATGGTTGGTCGGTTCGTCCAGTAGCAGCATGTCAGGTTCGCAGACTAATGCTCGTCCCAGAGCAGCGCGGCGACGACTGCCACCGGAGAGGCTACGCATCAGCGAGTCTGCGGGCAGTTTGAGGTTGTCTACTACACTGTCTATACGATGCTGAAACGCCCAGCCGTCACGAGCCTCGATTTCCTTCTGCAGATGCGCCATGAGGTCGAGCTGCTTGGGATCGCTCCAGTCTATGGTGTCGGCATGGGTGTGAGTCATGGCGTGATAGCGCCTTAACAGATCACCGAGTTCGGCCAAACCGCTGGCAACGTAGTCATAGACGGTCTCATCACTCAACTCAGGAAGATTCTGATCAAGATAGGCGACACGTACCTGATCGGCCCGCCACAGATCGCCGCTGTCGGGCAGTGCCTGGCCACAGAGCAGTTTCATGAAGGTGGACTTGCCGGCGCCGTTCTGACCGAGTATGCCGATGCGCTCTCCCGTGTGAATGGTGAGATCAACCTTGTCGAGCAAGGGTCTGTCACCATAGGCGAGTGAGAGATTGGAAAGTCTGTACAGCAGCATAGAATTCATCCGGATAGCGCGAAACAGGCCGCAGTGTCCGGCCTTTGTAATTGACGGCGCGCAGTATAAACTTGTCGCCACTTATAAGACAGTGACAAACCCTGGGGCAGGAGAGGCGCCATGAGCATTGCAGCGGGCTCGAAGAAGAATGACAAGGCAACAGGGAACCCGGTGGATATCGCCAGTTTTCTGAATCAGCTTGTTAGCACCGGGCATGTCAGTGAGCAGGATCGCGAGCTGGTGCTCAACCGACGTCGTGATCGTGATGACATTCGCAAGCCCTTGCTGGCATGGGTGGCAGAACAGAAACTGGTAGACCAGCTGCCTCCCAATCGTGTGCTCGATATCGAGAGTCTGACTCGCTTGCTCGCAGAACAGGCGGAGCAGGACTATTACCGAATCGATGCGCTCAAAATCGATGTCGCGCAAGTGACACAGGTAATGTCGTACGCGTTCACTCAGCGGCACAACATTCTGGCGGTAGAAGTCAGGCCGCTCGAAGTGTTGATCGCCAGCACAGAACCTTACATTGATTCGTGGGAGCCTGATCTCGAGCATGTGCTGCAAAAGCGCATTCGTCGCGTCGTCGCTAATCCGCTGGAAATCAAACGTCTTACCACCGAGTTCTATAGTCTCGCCAATTCCATCAGTCATGCCACGCGTGGCGGTGGGAAAACGGTGCCAGGTCTCAGTAATCTGGAGCAGATGCTGGAGCTGGGTAATATCAAAGATCCCGAAGCGAATGATCAACACATCGTGAGCATCGTGGATTGGTTGCTGCAATATGCATTCGATCAACGCGCAAGTGACATTCACATCGAGCCGCGCCGAGAAAAAGGGAATGTTCGATTTAGAATAGACGGGGTTTTATATACGGTATATGCGTTGCCCATGCAGGTGATGAATGCAGTCACCAGTCGCCTGAAAATTCTCGGACGAATGAACGTCGCCGAAAAGCGCAGACCGCAAGACGGTCGCATCAAAACCAAGAGCCCGGGCGGCGAGGAAATCGAGCTGCGTCTCTCTACGTTGCCAACCGCCTTCGGTGAAAAACTCGTCATGCGAATTTTCGATCCGGAAGTGTTGTTGCGTCCGTTTGAGAGCTTAGGCTTGGTGAATGAAGATCTCGCGCGCTGGAAGAAGATCGTCGAGAACCACAACGGCATCGTCATCATCACTGG